>NZ_JAVSCF010000138.1:0-16865 GCF_031932565.1 Streptomyces sp. B1866 | reverse complement strand
GCTGCTGCGTCCGGACCATGACGACGTGCGGACCGCGGTGACCGCGTTGGGCAGGTTGCATGTCCAGGGGCATCCGGTCGACTGGGCGCCGCTGTTCCCCGAAGCCCGGACCGTCGACCTGCCCACCTACCCCTTCCAACACCAGCACTACTGGATGGAGCGCGCCGTCCCGCCCCACCCGGGCGGCCCGTCGGGCGACCCCCTGGACGACTGGACCTACCGCGTCGAGTGGGCGCCGTTGGCCGAGGACGGCCCGTCGCCCGTCCTGTCCGGCACCTGGCTGCTCGTCCGTCCGGCGGGCCCGTGCCCGCAGGCCGACGCCGTCGCGGACGCGCTGGCCCGGCACGGCGCCACCGTGCTCGGCGCGGACGGCCTCGTTCCGGGCACCGAGCCGGCCGGAGTCGTCTGCCTGCTGGGCCTGGGCGGGGACGGCGACGGCGGCCTGCGGGCGACGCTGCGGCTCGTGCGGGACCTCGCCGCCGCCGGTTCCGGCGCGCCGCTGTGGATCGTCACCAGCGGGGCCGTGGCCGTCGGCGCGTCGGATCCGGCGCCCAACCCGGAGCAGGCGACGCTCTGGGGGCTGGCCCGGGCGGCCGCCGCCGAGCTGCCCGGGCTCGGCGCGGCGCGGATCGACCTGCCCGCGGACCTCACCGGGCCGGCCGGCCGCCGGCTGTGCGCCCGGCTGCTGGACCGGGACGAGCGGGAGACCGCGATCCGCCCGGCCGGGGCGTTCGGCCGGCGGCTGGTCCGCGCCCGGACCGCCGACGGCCAGTGGACGCCGCGCGGCACCGTGCTGGTGACCGGCGGGACCGGCGCGCTGGCCGGGCACGTCGCGCGCTGGCTGGCGGAGCACGGCGCCGAGCACGTGGTGCTGGCCGGGCGCCGCGGACCCGACGGGGAGGGGGCCGAGGTCCTACGGGCCGGACTGGTCGCCGCCGGGGTGAAGGCGACGGTCGCCCGCTGCGACGTCGCCGACCGGGACGCCGTACGCCTGCTGCTCGACGCGCACCGGCCCAGCGCGGTGGTGCACACCGCCGGGGTCCTCGACGACGGCCTGCTGACCTCGCTGACCCCCGACCAGGTCGAGCGCGTCCTGCGGCCCAAGCTGCTGGGTGCCAGGAACCTGCACGAGCTGACCGCGGACCGGGACCTGGACGCGTTCGTGCTCTTCTCGTCCCTGGCCGGCGTCCTCGGCGGGGCGGGACAGGCCCCCTACGCCGCGGCCAACGCCTACCTGGACGCGCTCGCCGCGCACCGTACGGCCCGGGGGCTGCCCGCCGCGTCCCTGGCGTGGGGCCCGTGGGCGGGCGACGGCATGGCCGCCGCGCCGGAGGTGGCGGACCGGCTGCGCCGCAGCGGCATCGCGCCGCTGCCGCCGGAACACGCCGTGCGGGCCCTGGGCCGGGCCCGCGGGCCGCTGGTGGTGGCCGACGCGGACTGGGCCCGGCTGGCCGCCGGCTCCCGGCACCGGCTGCTGGACGAGCTGCCCGAGGTGCGCGCGGCCCGCCCGACCGCTGCCGCCGGGCCGCCGGACCGGCCGGATCCGCTGGACGGGCTGGCGGGCCGCCCGGCCGGGGAGCAGGCCGCCGCGCTGCTGGAGGCCGTCCGCGCGGAGATCGCCGAGGTGCTGCGCTACGCCGACCCGGCCGGGATCGGCGCGGACCAGGAGCTCCTCGCCCTGGGCTTCGACTCGCTGACGTCGATCGAGCTGCGCAACCGGCTGGCGGTCCGCACGGGCCTGTCCCTGCCCGCGACGCTCACCCTGGAGCACCGCACGCCCGCCGGCCTGGCCGGGTATCTGCGGGAGCGGATCGGGGCCGCCGGCGTGCCGGACGCGGGCGGTGCGGGGAGCCTCGCCGAGCTGTGGGAGGAGGCCGACCGGCGCGGCCGGCGGCTGGAGTTCATCGACGTGCTCACCGCGGCCGCCGCCTTCCGGCCCGCCTACCGGGACCCGGCCGAGCCGGAGCTGCCGCCGCTGCGGCTGACCTCCGGCGGGACGGACCTGCCGGTGTTCTGCATTCCGTCGCACCTCGGCAAGGCCGACCCGCACAAGTTCCTCCGGTTCGGCGCGGCCCTGCGGGGACGGCGCGACGTGTTCGTGCTGCGCCAGCCCGGTTTCGTACCGGGGCAGCCCGTCCCGGCCACCCTCGACGTCCTGCTCGACACCCACGCGCGGTCCCTGGCCGGCCACGACCGGGTGGTGCTGCTCGGCTACTCGGCCGGCGGCCTGGCCGCGCACGCGCTGGCCGGCCACCTCGCCGAGCTGGGCCGCCCGCCCGCGGCCGTCGTGCTGGTCGACACCTACGCACCCGACGAAACGGAGGTGATGACGCGTATCCAAGGCGCCATGGAGCAGGGCCAGCGGGACCGCGACGGCAGGACCGGCACGGCCTTCGGCGAGGCGTGGCTCACCGCGATGGGCCACTACTTCGGCTTCGACTGGACACCGGCCGAAGTCGACGCTCCGGTGCTGCACGTGCGCGCCGGCGATCCCATGCCGGGCATGCCCGTGGAGCGGCGCTGGCAGGCCCGGTGGCGCCTGCCGCACACCGCCGCGGACGTGCCCGGAGACCACTTCACGATGATGGAGGACCACGCTCCGCGGACCGCCGAGACCGTGCACGACTGGCTCGCCACGGCCGTCCGCCGCCCCTGACACCCACCCGCTGCCGACGACACGTCACCGACAGCGGTACCCCCACATTCGATCACCCGAAAGGGAGTCAGCTACATGCCTTCTTTCCCCGTCCGCCGGTCCGTGCCCGACACCCCGCCCGACGAGCACCTGGAGCTCCTTGAGGAGGGGCGCGGGGTCTGCCCGTTCACCATGGAGGACGGCCGGCCGGCGTGGCTGGCGGCGAGCCACGAGGCCGTACGCACCCTGCTGGCCGACCGCCGCATCAGCAACAACCCGGCGAAGGTCCCGGCCTTCTCGCAGCGTGAGGCCCTGCAAAAGCAGAAGGGCCAGTTCAGCCGGCACCTGTTCAACATGGACTCCCCGGAGCACGACATCGCCCGCCGCCTGGTGGCCGGGGACTTCACCCCGCGGCACGCGGAGGAGGTCCGGCCGTACTTCGAGGAGGTCTTCGGCGAGATCGTCGACGAGATCGTCCGCAAGGGCCCGCCCGCGGAGATGGTCGAGGCGTTCGCCTTCCCGGTCGCCACCCGCACGATCTGCAAGGTGCTGGACATCCCGGAGGAGGACTGCCAGTACTTCCAGAAGCGCACCGAGCAGATCATCGAGATGGACCGCGGCGAGGAGAACCTCGAAGCGCTCGTGGAGCTGCGCGGGTACGTGGAGAGCGTCGTGCGGGAGCGCACCCGCAAGCCCGGCGACGACCTGCTCAGCCGGATGATCGTCAAGGCCAGGGCGTCGGACGAGATCCGGCTCGGCGACTCCGACCTGGTGGACAACGCGATCTTCCTGCTGGTGGCCGGGCACGAGCCGTCGGCGAACATGCTGGGCCTGGGCGTGCTCGCCCTCGCCGAGTTCCCGGACGTCGCCGAGGAGCTGCGGGCCGACCCCGGCCTGTGGCCGGGCGCGATCGACGAGATGCTGCGGTACTACACCATCGCCCGGGCCACCAAGCGGGTCGCCGCCGCCGACATCGACATCGAGGGGCAGACGATCAAGGAGGGCGACGCGGTGATCGTGCTGCTGGACACCAGCAACCGCGACCCGCAGATGTACCCCGAGCCGGACCGGCTCGACATCCGCCGCCAGGCGGGCAGCCACCTGGCGTTCAGCCACGGGCCGCACCAGTGCCTGGGCAAGCACCTGGTCCGGGTGCAGCTGGAGGTCGCGCTGCGGGCCGTGGCCGAGCGGCTGCCGGGCCTGCGGCTGGACATCGCCAAGGAGGACATCCCGTTCCGCGGCGACGCCCTGTCCTACGGGCCGCGCCAGCTGCGCGTCGCCTGGTAGCAGCCGCCGACCGGCTCCGCCGCGGACCGGGCCGCCCGGTCCGCGGCGGAGCCCGAACGACCACACATCACGGAGGGCTCCAAGTGGAGAAGACCGACGTCGACCGGCTGCGCAGCCTCGACCGGGAGCACATGTGGTACCCGTGGACGCCGATGGCCGAGTGGATGGCCCACGACCAGCTCGTGGTCGAGCGCGCCGACGGCTGCTGGCTGATCGACCCCGAGGGCAGGCGCTACCTCGACGGCCGTTCGTCCATGGGCATGAACCTGCACGGCCACGGCCGCGCCGAGCTGGTCGAGGCGCTGGTCGCCCAGGCCCGCAGGGCGGGCGAGACCACGCTGTACCGGGTCTCGCACCCGGCCGCGGTGGAGCTCGCCGCCCGGCTGGCGGGCATGGCCCCGCCCGGGCTCAAGCGGGTGTTCTTCGCCGAGTCCGGCTCCACCGCGGTGGAGACGGCCCTGAAGGCGGCGTACGCGTACTGGGTGGCCAAGGGCCAGCCGCAGCGCTCGACCTTCGTGTCCATGGCCGGCGGCTACCACGGCGAGACCCTGGGCACGATCAGCCTGCGCGGGACGAACACGACGCAGCCCGACATGATCCGCGCCCTGTACGCACCGCTGCTGTATCCCTCGCTCGCCTTCGACCAGCCCCACTGCTACCGCTGCCCGGTCGGCAAGACCCGCGACGGCTGCGCCCTGGAGTGCGCCGACTCCCTGGAGGAGATCCTCAGCCGGGAGAAGGACCGGATCGCCGCCGTCGTCGTCGAGCCCCGGGTGCAGCCGCTGGCCGGCGTGGTCACCGCCCCGGAGGGGCACCTGGCCAAGGTCGCGGAGATCACCCGCAGGCACGGCGTGCTGCTCATCGCCGACGAGGTGCTGACCGGCTGGGGCCGCACCGGGACCACGTTCTCCTGCGAGGCCGAGGGCGTCAGCCCCGACCTGCTGACCGTCGGCAAGGCGCTGACCGGCGGCTACCTCCCGCTGTCGGCCACCCTCGCCACCGAGGAGATCTTCGACGCCTTCCGCGGCGGGGCGTTCCTCAGCGGCAGCACGTACTCCGGCTACGCGCTGGGCGCGGCCGTCGCGCTGGCCAGCCTCGACCTGTACGAGAAGGAGGACGTGCTCGGCCGGGCCCGCGCCCTGGCCGAGGTGCTCGCCGCCGGGCTGGAGCCGTTCCGCGCCCTGCCCCACGTCGGCGACGTCCGGCAGCTCGGACTCGTCGCCGGCGTCGAGATCGTGGCCGACCGCGAGACCCGTACGCCCTTCCCGCCCCAGGACCGGGTCGCGCACCGCATCTGCGACCGGGCCCGGGACCACGGCGTCCTGGTGAACCCGGTCCCCGGAGACGTGATCACCCTGCTGCCGTCGCCGTCCATGAGCCACGAGGACCTGCGGTTCCTCACCGGCACGCTGCTCAGGGCCGTCCGCGAGGTGACCGGCACGTGACCCGGCTGATGCGGGCGGCGGTCATCCGCGCCTGGGGCGGGCCCGAGCGGCTGGAGCTGGACGAGGTCCGGCGGCCCGTGCCGGAGCCGGGGTGGATCGGCGTACGGGTCGAGGCGTGCGCGCTCAACCACCTCGACATCCACGTGCGCAACGGGCTGCCGGGCGTGCGCCTGCGGCTGCCGCACGTGTCCGGCGGCGACGTGGTCGGCGTCGTGGAGCACGCCACCGACGCGGCGGGCGAGCGGCTGGTGGGCCGGCGGGTCCTGCTGGACCCGATGATCGGCCGCGGCATCCTCGGCGAGCACTACTGGGGCGGGCTCGCCGAGCACGTGGTCGCGCCGGCCGCGAACGCCGTGCCGCTGCCCGACGGAGACCCGGATCCGTCCCGCTACGCGGCCCTGCCGATCGCCTACGGCACCGCCCACCGCATGCTGTTCACCCGGGCGCGGCTGCGCGCCGGCGAGACGGTCCTGCTGTTCGGCGCGACCGGAGGCGTCGGCGTGGCCTGCGCCCAGCTCGCCGTCCGCGCCGGCGCCCGGGTGATCGCCTGCTCCGCGTCGCCCGCCAAGCTCGCCCGGCTGCGCGCGCTCGGCGTCACCGCCGTGATCGACGTGGGCAGCCAGGACGTCCGCGCGGCGGTCCGCGACCTCACCGACGGCGGGGCGGACGTCGTCGTCGACTACCAGGGCAGGGACACCTGGCCCACCTCCCTGCGCTGCGCCCGGCGCGGCGGCCGCATCGTCACCTGCGGGGCGACCACCGGCTACGAGGCGACGACCGACCTGCGCTACGTCTGGTCCCGCCAGCTGGACATCCTCGGCTCGAACGCGTGGCGGCGCGAGGACCTGGAGACGGTCCTCGGCCTGGTGGCCGGCCGGGCCCTGGACCCGGTGGTGCACGCCCGGTTCCCGCTGGGCCGGGTCCGCGAGGCGGTCGCCGAGGTCGAGGAGAGGCGGGCGTTCGGAAAGGTCGTCGTCCGTGTGGGCTGAACTCAACCGCGCCTCGGCGTGACACTAGGGGGAACGTTTTGGCTTCTGAGGGGAAGACCGCACCGCACCCGTGTTTCCTGGCGAGGACCCGGGACGCCCTGGAGCGGCAGCGCAAGACGTGCGCGCGGCCGGAAGAGGCGGCGCAGGGCGTGTTCGCCGACATCGTCGAGGAGGCCGTGGACACCGCGTTCGGCCGCGACCACGGGCTCCGCTGGGTCCGTACCCGCCGCGAGTGGCAGGCCGCCGTGCCCATCCGCACCTACGACGGCCTCGCCCCCTACGTGGACCGGCAGCTCGCCGGGGAGCACCGGGTCCTCACCGCCGACGACCCCTACGCCTTCCTGCGCACGTCGGGCACGACGGGCCGCGCCAAGTACGTGCCCACCACCGGCCACTGGCGGCGCGCCTACCGGGGACCGGCGCTCTACGCGCAGTGGGGGCTGTACTTCGAGAAGCTGGGCACCGAACGGCTCGCCGCCGGCCAGGTGCTGGACCTGTCCTGGGAGCCCGGCCCGGTGCGCCGCCGCGAACAGGGCTTCCCCGTCTACGGCATCAGCGAGCGGCCCCTGCCCGAGGACGCCGAGGACTGGAACCCGCCGTGGCGGTCGGCCGACTGGTTCGGCCGCGACCCGGCCGCGGCCACCCTGGTCGAACAGCTCCACACGAAGCTGCTGCGGCTCGCCGGCGGCGACGTGCGGCTGATCGTCTCCGTCAACCCCTCGAAGATCGTGCTGCTCGCCGAGACCCTGTCCGAGCACGGCGAGCGGCTGATCCGGGAACTGCACGACGGCCGCGCCCCCGGGCCCGCCCGCCGGCTGGCCGCCGTCCTCGACCGAGCCGGCGGGCGCCCGCTGCTCACCGACCTGTGGCCCGGCCTGAGGCTGCTGGTCTGCTGGAACTCCGCCTCCGCCGCCCTGTACCGCCCCTGGCTGTCCCGCCTGGCCCCCGGTGTCGCCACCCTGCCGTTCAGCACCACCGGAACCGAGGGCATCGTCACGCTGCCCGTCGACGAACACCCCTCGGCGGGCCCGCTCGCGGTCAACCAGGGGGACTTCGAGTTCGTACCGTGGCGCGACCTGGACGACGGCAGTCCGCTCCCCGCCGACAGCCCCACCCTCGGCTACGACGAGCTGGAGCCCGGCGCCGACTACCGGCTGGTCATGAGCCAGGCCAACGGCCTGTACCGGTACGACGTGGGCGACGTCTACCGGATGGTGGACCGGGTAGGCGCCACACCACGACTGGAGTTCCTGGGCCGGGCCGGCTTCCAGTGCTCGTTCACCGGCGAGAAGGTCACCGAGTCCGACGTGCACGCGGCGGTGACCGAGGTGCTCGGCTGGACCTGGGCCACCCACCCCGACTTCACCGGCATCCCGGTGTGGGGCACCCCGCCGTACTACGTGATCGCCGTCGAGTGGACCGACGCGCACGACGCCGTGGGCCCGGGGGAGGCCGCGCGCCGCATCGACGGCATGCTCCAGGATGTCAACGTGGAGTACGCCGACAAGCGCCGCAGCGGACGCCTGCTTCCGCTGCGGGTGCTGCCCCTGGTCCCGGGCGCGTTCCGCACCGTCCTGGAGCGCCGGTTCCACGACGGCGTGGCCGGCGCCCAGATCAAGCACCACTGGCTCCAGAAGGACGCCTCCTTCCTCACCACCCTGCGCGAACTCGGCCTCGTACGCGACGGCAGCACGACGGGAGCATGACACCGTGAAGCTCGGATTCGCCGCGCCCCTGTCGGGCCCGTGGGCCACCCCGGAGAACATCGCGCACGTCGGCCGGCGCGCGGAGCGGCTGGGCTACCACGCGCTGTGGACCTACCAGCGCGTACTCGCCGCCGCCGACGGCTCCTGGGGCGAGGCCAACCGCGGCGTGCACGACCCGCTGGTCACCCTGTCCTACCTGGCCGCGCGCACCGAGCGGATCCGGCTGGGCGTCGCCGTGCTGGTCATGCCGCTGCACACGCCCGCCGTGCTGGCCAAGCAGCTCACCACGCTCGACGTGCTGTCCAGAGGCCGGCTCGACATCGGCCTGGGCAACGGCTGGGCCCGCGAGGAGTACACCGCGGCGGGCGTGTCCGGCACCGGCCTCGGGCGCCGCGCGGACGACTTCATCGCCTGCCTGCGGGCCCTGTGGACCGACGGCGTCGTACGGCACGACGGGCCGTACCACCGGGTGCCGCCCACCCGGTTCGAGCCCAAGCCCGTCCAGTCCCCGCACCCGCCCCTCCTGCTCGGCGGCGCGTCGCCCGCCGCCCTGCGCCGGGCCGCACGGCTCTGCGACGGCTGGGTGGCGAGCAGCAAGGCCGGCCCCGAGGCCATCCGCGCCGCGATCGGCCAGGTGCGGGAGGCCGCCGAACAGGCCGGCCGCGATCCGGCGGCGCTGCGCTTCGTGTGCCGGGCCCCGGTCAGGCTGCGCCCGTCGGGAGGCCCCGACCAGCCCGCCCTCACCGGCCCGGCGGACAGGATCCGGGAGGATCTGGGGGCGCTCGCGGACACCGGACTCACCGAGGTCTTCCTCGATCCGAACTTCGATCCCGAGATCGGCTCTCCCGACGCACCGGCCGGCCGGGCCCTGGACCGCGCCGAGCGGTTGCTCACCGCGCTGGCCCCATCACCCGGAGCTTAGGTGCCGGACAGCGCCACTACACTGGCCTGATCACTTCGGTTCCGTGTTCAGCGCTGTCCAGCGGCACTGACTCATGAGGAGAAAATGCTGTGTCTGCATCCCGTCCTACCGATGAGACCAAACGCGCGGTGACGGTGCCGGCCGGGACGACGTGCGCTGACGCGGTGGCGGCGGCCAAGCTGCCGATGAACGGGCCGAACGCCGTCGTGGTGGTCCGCGACCCCGAGGGCACCCTGCGCGACCTGGACTGGGTCCCGGACGCCGAGGTCGAGGTCGAGGCCGTCGCCATGTCCAGCCCCGACGGGCTGAACGTGCTGCGCCACTCCGCGGCCCACGTGCTGGCCCAGGCGGTCCAGCAGGAGTGGCCGCAGGCCAGGCTCGGCATCGGCCCGCCCATCGAGAACGGCTTCTACTACGACTTCGACGTGCCGACCCCGTTCCAGCCCGAGGACCTGGAGCGCGTCGAGCAGCGCATGAAGGACATCATCAAGTCCGGCCAGCGCTTCCGGCGGCGCGAGTTCCCCTCGCTCGACGCCGCGCGCACCGAGCTGGCCGACGAGCCGTACAAGCTGGAGCTGATCGAGCTGAAGGGCGACGTCGACGCCAGCGAGATCATGGAGGTCGGCAGCGGCAACCTGACGATCTACGACAACGTCGACGCGAAGAGCGGCGACGTGTGCTGGTCCGACCTGTGCCGGGGCCCGCACCTGCCCTCCACCCGGCTGATCCCGGCCTTCAAGCTGATGCGCAGCGCCGCGGCCTACTGGCGGGGCAGCGAGAAGAACCCCCAGCTCCAGCGCGTCTACGGCACCGTGTGGCCGACCCGCGACGCGCTCAAGGCGCACCTGAAGGCCCTGGAGGAGGCCGCCAAGCGGGACCACCGCCGCATCGGCGAGGACCTCGACATGTTCGCCTTCAGCAAGGAGATCGGCCGCGGGCTGCCGCTGTGGCTGCCCAACGGCACGGTCGTCCGCGACGAGCTGGAGGGCTGGGCCCGGCGCACCGAGCGGAAGCTGGGCTACCAGCGGGTGGTCACCCCGCACATCACCCGGGAGGACCTGTACTACCTCTCCGGGCACCTGCCGTACTACGCCGAGGACCTGTACGCGCCCATCGACATCGAGGGTGAGAAGTACTACCTCAAGCCGATGAACTGCCCGCACCACCACATGGTGTACAAGGCGCGGCCGCACAGCTACCGGGACCTGCCGTACAAGATCGCCGAGTACGGCACGGTGTACCGCTTCGAGCGCAGCGGCCAGCTGCACGGCACCATGCGCACCCGCGGCTTCACCCAGAACGACGCGCACATCTACTGCACGCGCGAGCAGGCCAAGGACCAGTTCCTCGAAGTCATGCGGATGCACGCGGACTACTACCGCACGCTCGGCATCACGGACTTCTACATGGTGCTCGCGCTGCGCGACCCGGCGAACCGGGAGAAGTACCACGACGACGAGGAGATGTGGGAGGCGGCCGAGCAGATCACCCGGGAGGCCATGGAGGAGTCGGACATCCCCTACGAGATCGACCGGGGCGGCGCCGCGCACTACGGCCCGAAGGTCGACTTCATGATCCGGGCCGTGACGGGCAAGGAGTTCGCCGCGTCGACCAACCAGGTCGACCTGTACACGCCACAGCGCTTCGGGCTCACCTACCACGACTCCGACGGCACGGAGAAGCCCGTGGTCGTCATCCACCGCGCCCCGCTGGGCTCGCAGGAGCGCTTCACGGCGTACCTCACCGAGCACTTCGCCGGCGCCTTCCCGGTGTGGCTCGCGCCGGAGCAGGTCCGCGTCATCCCGATCGCCGACGAACTGTCGGACTACGCGAACGAGGTGCGCGACGTCCTCTTCGACGCGGACGTCCGCGTGGACATCGACGCGAGCGACAGCCGTCTGAACGCCAAGATCCGGACGGCGGTCACCCGCAAGATCCCGCTGATCGTCGTGGTGGGCCGGCGCGAGGCCGAAGAGCGCGGCGTCACCGTGCGCGACCGCTCCGGCACGGAGACCTTCATGCCGCTGGACGCGTTCGTCGGCCACGTGACCGAGCTGATCCGCACCAAGAGCCTGGACGGGGCCGGGCACCTGCGGCGCGCCGCCGACGGGGGCGGTTCCTGACGGACCCGCCGGGGAGGAAGCCGACGGCTTCCTCCCCGGCCCGGGCGGTCGGACGGGGAGGCGGGCGTGCGGGCGGCCGGGGCGCCGCCCCGCGGCCCGCGCACCTCGCGCCGCCCCGCGCCGCCCTGCGCACCCCGCGCCGCCCCGCATGCCCCGCGCACCCCGCACGCCCGCGCCGTCAGGCCCGGGCGTACGACGCGCGCGCGACCCGCCGGATGGCGGCAATAGTGGGCTGGGCTCGGTTCGCGGCCAGCCACGCCATCGCCGCGGTGCACGGCGGCAGGCCCGCCACCTCGACGTAGCGCACGCCCGGCCGGGGGAAGAGGTCCCGCGCGGCGGCGGGCAGGAAGCACATGGCCTGCCCCTGGGCGATCGTGTGCAGCAGCGACTCCATGTCCGTCACCACCGGCCCGTACCGCACCGGGCTCCCGTCGGGGCGTGGATCGACGGCCCAGAAGTCCCACCACGCCCGCGGAACCCCTGGTGGCATGTCCACCACCGGGTGCCCGGCGAGCTGGTCGAGCGTGAGCCGGGGCAGGGCGGCCAGCGGGTCGTCGGCGGACAGACACGCCACCCGGGGTTCGGTGGCCAGGTGCAGCGTCTCGATGCCCTCCGGGACGGGCGGACGCAGAAACACCACGTCCGCGTCCTGCCGCCCCAGGGCCGTCATGTGCTCCGCGAAGTCCAGGCCGACCACCCGCACCGATATCCCGGGGCACTCGCGCCGGAGTGCGTCGAGCACCGCCCGGGTGTGCGGCGTGGCCATCTCGGCGGCGATGGCTCCGACCACCAGTTCCCCGGCGCACTGGCGCAGCTGCGCCTGGGCGGACCGGCGCAGCTGGCTCATGGCCTCGACGGCCGTCCGCATCTGCGGCAGCAGCGCCTGGCCGGCCGGTGTGAGCCCGGTCGTCCGCCGGTCGCGCTCGATCAGGCGCACGCCCAGGCGCCGTTCCAGGGCCCGCAGCTGCTGGCTCAGCGCGGCCTGGGTGATGAACAGCCGCGTGGCGGCGCGGCCGAAGTGCAGCTCCTCGCTCAGCACCAGGAACATGCGTAACTGGTGCGGGCTGGGCTCCATCGAAGCCAGTGCGCCCGCGTCGGGCTCTCTGCCTGCGCTCATAAGCGCAATCTTACCTGTGCCGCACACTTTCTTATCGGCACTCGACTGACTTTATCTGTCGGCGCGTGAGATCGTTCAGGCGTGCGCCGCCGCACCGACCGAATTTCTCTTGCGAGAGCCGCGGCAGGCGCCATGACCAGCGTGTACATCGGGGGACAGTCGTCATGAGATCAGGGGTGCTTTTCGCTCTTTTTCGCGGGAATGCCCGGCTCCCGGTGCCTGTCCGCCGCACGCGACTGCTTATTGCGGCCGCCTGCTGGACGGTGCCGCTCGCCGCGGCGGTGGGCTGTTCTGGGGGAGCCGGATCCGGTGGCGGTGCCGCCGCCAAGCCGGTCACTCCGATCACGAAAAGCGAGGAGTCCCTGCTGGGCCGGGCCGAACTCGTCCTGACGGGCCGGTGCATGCGAGAGCACGGATTCCGCTTCGTCAGCGACGGCCCGTCCGCGGGCTCCACCGAATCCGGCGGCAGGCACTTCACGTTCGGGGTGGACGACGTCGCCTGGGCGGAGAAGCACGGATTCGGTGATTCCGACGAGCGGGCGGGCGGACAACCGCTCGCCGGAAATCCCAATGCCCGATATCTCCAAAGCCTTCCGCTCGCGCGCCAGTCGGCGTTCATGAGAACGCTGTACGGCGACGAAAAGGCTCCCCGGGTGGCGGTGACCCTGCCCTCCGGGCCCACCGTCAGCGCCAGCGTCGAGGGCTGTCAGGCCGAGGCCCAGAAGAAGCTGTACGGAGATTTCCGGAACTGGTTCTACGCGAAGACCATCGCCGTCAACCTGAGCGCCGAGATAAGACCCAGGGTGTTCGGCGATCCCCGGTTCCAGGAGCGGGAGCGCCAGTGGGCCCGCTGCATGAAGAAGGCGGGCCACCCGGCCGACAACGCCGGTGCCCTGCGGAAGACCTTTCTGGCCCGGAAGAAGGGGCTGACGGGGTCGGCGGCATCGCGCCTGGAGAAGACGCTTGCCGTCGCGGAGGCCAGGTGCGTGCTCGCCACGCACCTGAACCAGGTGGGCCGCGAGGTGCAGGCCGAGCACTCCGAGGAGGTGAACAAGAAGCATGCCGGAACGGTGAACACCTACCAGCGGCTGCGGCGAGCAGCGCTCCCCGCGGCCCGCGCACTGGTGCGAGATTGAGCGCGGTACGAGGGGGCGCTCAGGCTCGGCCGGTCGGACGGAACGAAAAACCGAGAACGAGAAGGGACTGCATCAGATATGAGCAAGCGAATCAAGGCACTGGCCGCGTCCGCGGTCGCCGTGGCCGCCGGGGCCCTGACGATGGTCATGCCGGGCACGGCCTCCGCGGCGGGGACGTGTAGCTCGGGCTACTTCTGCGTCTGGTCCGACACCGGCTTCACCGGAAACAAGGTGAGTTGGTCGGGCAGTGACTCCATCTGGCCCGATTCCGTCTGGAACAAGGACTCCTCCTGGATCAACAGCGGGATCACCGGGCCCGGCGTGCCGTCCTTGGTGAAGGTCTATCCGCTGAACTTCCAGACCGGTTTCTACACCCTCTGCATCGGCCCCGGCCAGAAGATCGACTGGAACCCCGGCGCCAACGACAACGGCCAGTCGCACGGCTGGTACAGCAGTTGCTGAACAGCTGAACAGCTGAACAGCTGAAGGGCTCGAACGGGGCGGCGGAAGTGTGACCGGGACACCGGGCGGACTTCCGCCGTTCGTCACGCTTCCGGCCGCAGGGTCCGCCGATCCCCTCGTACCCTCCGGCCGCCGGCCCGGCTCCCGGCGCGGTACGAGCCCGCGCGGGTCGGTCGCCCCGCCGCTCGCCGGCGGCGCGGCTGGCCCGGGTGACCGCCGGGTGGCGGAGCCCGGCCGTCCGCCGCTCTGGCCGCCCGTACACCGCTCTGCCGGACCCGGCAGGATGCCCGTGGCGCCCCCGGCAGGACTCGAACCTGCGGCCAAGTGCTTAGAAGGCACCTGCTCTATCCACTGAGCTACGGGGGCCGATGGTGGTCGTGCGCTGAAGCCCCCGGGTGCCCGCGGCTCCGACCGTGCTCGGGCCGTGGTGCTGGCGGCCGGGCTCGGCGGATCCGTGGCCTTGCCGAGGACAAGGATAGGGCTCCTTACTCCTTGTCCTGGTTGCTTCACCTCCGTGGCACGATGTGGAGGTTCGGTGAAGCGGTCCGATAATCGCAGGCGAGTGCGATTTCCGCATCGTTTTTCACGCCTTGAGGGGCGGGTGTTGTGTACTCGTTATGCCTGGGCCCCGGTCACAGCGTCCGATCTGTGGTCCATATGGGGTGATCCGGGCGGGTCTCCGTGGTGTGCACGGCCGAGCATACGCCCCATAAGCGCTCCAAAGTGGGCATTCTTCACCCGTGGCGACTCTGGACGTACGGCCCCGACTGCTCGACGCGCTGTCCGCGCTGCGCGACCGCGTCGACGCCGCACGCTTCCCGCTCCCCCTTCCCGGCGCCGCCCGCGCGCGTCGTAGCCGCGCCGAACTGCTCGCTCAGCTGGACGACTACCTCGTGCCCCGGCTGCAAGACCCCGAGGCGCCCCTGCTGGCGGTCGTGGGCGGTTCCACCGGCGCGGGCAAGTCCACGCTCGTCAACTCGATCGTCGGACGCCGCGTCACCGAGGCCGGGGTGCTGCGGCCCACCACCCGCACCCCCGTGCTCGTGTGCCACCCGGACGACCACCGCTGGTTCGCCGGCCGGCGGGTGCTGCCCCGGCTCACCCGCGTCTGGGTGCCCGCCCAGGGCGACGGCGACGGGGCGTACGACGAGGGAGCGTACGACGACGCCTCGGACGCGGCGGCGGACGCGGCGCGGCGGGACGGGGACGCCGACGAGGACGGCGGGGCGGCCCGGACGCTGCGCGTGGAGACCGACGCGGCGCTCCCCGAGGGCCTGGCGCTGCTCGACGCGCCCGACATCGACTCCCTCGTCGCCGGAAACCGCGACCTGGCCGCCGAGCTGATCTGCGCCGCCGACATCTGGGTGCTGGTCACCACCGCCACCCGCTACGCCGACGCCGTGCCCTGGCACCTGCTGCGCACCGCCAAGGAGTACGACGTCACCCTCGTCACCGTCCTGGACCGGGTGCCGCACCAGGTCGCCGCCGAGGTCTCCCGCGAGTACGGGGCGATGCTGGAGGCCGCCGGCCTCGGCGAGGTGCCCCGCTTCACCATCCCCGAGCTGCCCGAGTCCGCGGGCGGCGGCAGCGGACTGCTGCCCGCCACCGCCGTCGCGGGCCTGCGCGCCTGGCTCACCCTGCGCGCCCAGGACCCGGTCGCGCGGACGGCCGCCACGATCCGCACCGCGGCCGGCGCCCTCGACTCGCTGCGCACCCGCATGCCCGCCCTGGCCGGCGCCGCCGCGGCCCAGCACGCGGCCGCCGTGCGGCTCGCCCAGCGGGTCGAGGGCGCGTACGGGACGGCGGCCGAGCGGGTGCGGCGCGAGATCGCCGCGGGCGCGGCGCTGTCCGGCGGCGCGCTCACCCACTGGCGCGGCCTGCCCCGGGACAGCACCCCCGACGAACTGCTGACCGCCCTCGCCGAGTCCCTGGCCACGGTGCTGCGCAGCGCCGTCGGCTGCGCCGACGAGCAGGTCGCCGAGGCGGCCCGGCGCGACCCGGTGGCCCGCGCCGCGCTGGCCCCGCCCGACCCGCAGGGCGCCGCGGACCGGATCGGCGTGGCCGTGCGCCACTGGCGGCGCTGCGTCGAGGAGCTGGCCGAGGAGGAGGCCGCGGCGGCGGCCGACGAGCGCGGCGGCCCCCCGGCACCCGCCGAGGACACCGCCGCGCTGCTCGCCGCCGCCGTGCTCGGCGGCCGCCGGGCCCGCGGGGCGGGCGAACGGCTCGCCGCCGCGCTTGGCGCGCACGGCGTGCTGCGGCTGCGCGACCGCGGCGGGCGGCTGCTCGACGCGTGCGTAGAGCGGGTGATCGCGGCGGAGCGGGACCGGCGCCTGGCGCCGCTCGACGCGCTCGACATGACCCCGGACCACCAGGTCGGACTGATCGCCGCCCTGTCGGTGGTGCAGCGGGAGCAGTCCGTGCTGCGCAAGGAGCGGCTGGTACCGCGGGTGCAGAAGGCGCCGCAGCCCGCGCGTGCCCAGCCGGTGCCGACGACCGCGCGGACGGCGCAGCAGCGCGTCCGGCAGGCCCGGCACGCCCCGTACGTCCAGCACGCCGAGAGGGAGAGGAGTCCACGGTGACGGTGACGGCGACCCGCCACGACGACCGGGAGGACCGCGACGGCCCGCACACCGGGGACGGCCGGACGGACCCGGGGGCGCCGGCCGGCCGGGAGCCCCGGCAGGCGGCGGCCCTGCGGGACGTGACGGCTCCCGGAGAGGGATCGTCGTCCCAGGACGGTGGCCAGGAAGGCGGCGAAGGCAGCGAAGGCCGTGAGGGCTGCGAAGGCCGTGAAGACTACGAGACGCACGAAGGCGGGGAAGGCTGGGAAGGCCGTGCGGGCCACGAAGGGCGCGATGACGCCTGCGACGCCGCCCGCGTGAGCGGCCCGCCCCGCGCCCGTACCCGCCAGACGTGGGACGACGGCCTGATCGCCCGCCGCGCGCAGTGCGGCGCCGGGGTCGCCGTCGGCGTCGGTCGGCCGGTGCGGGTGGGCGGCGCGTCCCCGTCCGCCCCGGTGGCCCCGCCCGCGCCCGCGCCCCGC
>NZ_JAVSCF010000137.1:0-16960 GCF_031932565.1 Streptomyces sp. B1866 | reverse complement strand
GCCGGCCCGGCGGCGTCCGGCGGCGCCCCGCGCGCCGCGAGGGCGCTCAGCGGCGCCGGGGGCGTGAGGGGAGGTGGCGAGCGCCATGCGGATCCGCGGGCTCCGGCGCTACCGGCCCGGCCCCGGCCGGCCCCGGCCGCCGAGCCGCGCGCTGATCGCGGTCCCGGTCGTGCTGATCGGGCTGATCGCCCTGGTCGACCTGGTGACCTCGTCGGACATCCAGCTCGCCCCGCTGCTCGTCGCGGCTCCCGCGATTAGCGCCTCGGTCGGCGGCCCCGCGCTGGCGGCGGGCATCGGCGCGCTCGCGGTGGCCGTGCAGACCGCGCTCACCTCGATGCACGGCGGCCTGGGCGCGACCGGCCAGCAGGCCCAGCTGGCCGGGCTGGTCGTGGTGTCCGTCTTCGTGGTCGTCTTCTGCTACGCGCGCGACCGGCGCGAGCGGGAGCTGACCCGGGCGCGCAGCGTGGCCGAGACCGCCCAGCGCGCGCTGCTGCGCCCCCTGCCGCCGCGCGTCGGCCCGCTGCTGATCGCCTCGGTGTACGTCGCGGCCGAGGCCGAGGCCCAGATCGGCGGCGACCTCTACGCGGCCGTACGGGTCGGAAACGGCACGCGCGTGATGATCGGCGACGTCCGCGGCAAGGGCCTGACCGGTGTGGGCAACGCCGCGCTGCTGATGGGCGCCTTCCGCGCCGCGGCCCACCGCGGCCTGCCGCTGCCGGGCCTGGTGGCGCACCTGGACCGGGCCGTCCACTGGAACACCACCGTCCCCGAGGACGGTGTGCGGGAGGACGGCGAGTCGTTCATCACCGCCGCCCTGGTGGACATCCCCGACGACGGCCCGCTGATCAGCCTCGTCACCTGCGGCCACCCGCCGCCGCTGCTGCTGCGCGACGGCGCGGCCACCGCCCTCGACGTGGCCGCCCCGGCGCTGCCGCTGGGCCTGGGCCTGCCGTACCACGAGAGCTTCCCGGCCGAGACGTTCCGCTTCGAGCCGGGCGGCTCGCTGCTGCTGTACACCGACGGCGTCATCGAGGCCCGCGACCGGCACGGCGCCTTCTACCCGCTCGCCGAACGGGCCGCCGCCTGGTACGAGGCCGACCCGCCGACCCTGGTGCGCCGCGTCCACGACGACCTGCTCGCCCACGCGGGCGGGCACCTGGACGACGACGTGGCGATGATCGCGATCCGCCGCCTGGAGTGACGCCGGCGGGCCCTGCCGCGGCGGCCGGGGGTGGGGCCACCCCTACCCCGGACCCCCGAAATCCAGGGGGGTACCCGGATGGCGGCGGACGGGACTCGGCCGAAATGATCGGCTCCATGAACACAGTGATATCCGGCCCCGGGCCGAGCCGCCGTCGGCTGCTGCTCGGCGCGGCCCTGGCGGGCGTCGGCGCGGTGGCGGTCCCCGGCACGGGCCCGGCGTCGGCGGCCGCGCGTGGCTCCGTACAGCGTGCCGGGCAGGACGAGCGGGCGCGGCTGGAACTGCCCGCCCCGACCGGGCCGCACCCCGTCGGCACCGTCCGGCTGCACCTGGTCGACCCCTCCCGGCCCGACCCCTGGAGGGCCGACCGGCCCGAGCGCGAGCTGATGGTCACCGTCCGCTACCCGGCGCTGACCACCCTGGGCCACCCGCGCGCGCCGCAGCTGACGGACGGCGAGGCGGCCGGCTTCGACGAGGTGAACAACCTCGGCGAGGACATCCCCAAGGGCCGGGTCGACTGGGCCGGCACGCGCACGTTCGCCCACTGCGGCGCGCCGCTGGACCGGCGCGGCGGCCCGTGGCCCGTGGTGCTGTACTCGCCGGGCGTGGTCGACCCCGGCTCGCTGGGCACCACGCTCACCGACGAGCTGGCCTCCCAGGGCTACGTGGTGGTGGTCCTGGACCACACGTTCGAGACCACGGCGGTGGAGTTCCCCGGCCGCCGGGTGGAGAAGACCGTCATGCTGAAGGAGTTCGCGGAGGCGAAGGAGCACGAGCGGATTCCGGAGCTGCTGTTCAAGGTCTCCGACGAGCGGGTGAAGGACACCGCGTTCGTCCTGGACGAGCTGGAGCGCGGCCTGCCCGGCCCGCGCGGGCCGCTGGGCCCGCGGGGCTGCGAGGGCGCGCTGGACCTGGACCGGATCGGCATGGCCGGGCAGTCGGCGGGCGGCTTCACCGCCGTGCAGACGATGCACGTCGACCGCCGCCTGAAGGCCGCCGTGAACCTCGACGGCGTGCTGGCGTACGTCCAGGACGACAAGGACCCGGCCAACCCCTCGTCGGCCGCCACGGAGGGCGTGGACCGCCCGGTGCTCCTCATGGGCATGGAGGGCGACGACCACCACACCATCCCGTCCTGGGGCGGCCTGTGGAAGCACAGCACCGGCTGGCACCGGGACCTCACCCTGCTCGGCGCCGCCCACGCCACGTACACCGACGCCGCCTCGGCGGTGCCGCAGATCGCCCGCCGGCTCGGCCTCGGCCGGGAGGTGGTGACCGGACTCGTCGGCACGGTCCCGGCCGACCGCGCGGTCGCCGCGCAGCGGGCGTACGTCACGGCCTTCTTCGACCGCTGGCTGCGCGGCCGCGGCGACGGCGGCCTGCTGGACGGGCCCTCGGGCCGGTACCCCGAGGTGCGGTTCGTGCGCTGAGGCGCGCCGGCGGGCCGGGGGCGGCCGGGGCGCGCCCCCGGCCGCCCTCCGCAGGGCTCTGGTCAGCCCTCCGCGTCCAGCCCCGCCAGGAAGTCCAGCAGCGCCGCGTTCACCTCGTCCGGCCGCTCCTGCTGGGTCCAGTGGCCGCAGCCCGGCAGGACCACCGTGCGGCGCAGGTTCGGCGCGTTCTGGGCGGCCAGGTCCAGGATGGCCTGGGGGCCGCCGCCGAGGGCGACGACCATGTCGCGGTCGCCGACCACGAACAGGGCGGGCGGCTGGATCCTGGCGCCGTTGAAGGCCGCGAGCAGTTCCCAGTTGCGGTCGATGTTGCGGTACCAGTTGAGCCCGCCGGTGAAGGCGCGGTCGCCGTGCCCGGCGAACTCGCGGGCGAAGGTCCGCACGTCCTCCTCGGTGAACCAGCCGGGCAGGGCCTGGGGCTCCGGGATGGTGTCCGTGATGGTCCGGCCCTCCGGGACCACCCACGGGCGCGGGTTCGCCTGGGCCGGGTTGTCCCCCGAGCCGCTGTGGAGCACGCGGCGGAAGGTGCTGGCGACATCCCGCGCGAACTCCGCGTCCGCGACCCCCGGCTGCTGGAAGTACAGCTGGTAGAAGCCGTCCCCGTACGTCGCGCGGGACAGGGCCGTGGGGGCGAGGAACGCGGGCGGCACCGGGGGCACGCTCAGGCCGGCCACGCCGCGCACCACGTCCGGGCGCAGCAGGGCCGTGGCCCAGGCGACGGGCGCGCCCCAGTCGTGGCCGACGACCACGGCCCGTTCCTCGCCCAGCGCGTGGATCAGGCCGATCACGTCGCCGGTCAGGTGCGGCAGGGTGTAGGCGCCGACGTCCTCGGGCTGCGCGCTGCGGGCGTAGCCGCGCTGGTCGGGGGCCACGACGTGGTATCCGGCCGCGGCCAGCGGCGCGAACTGGTGGCGCCAGGAGTACCAGCACTCGGGGAAGCCGTGCAGTAGCAGCACGAGCGGGCCCTCGCCCTGCTCGGCGATGTGCAGCCGGACGCCGTTCACCTCGATGTCGCGGTGGGTGACTCCGGCGAGGGCCGGCGTGGGGTTCGGGGTGTTCGCCGTGGTCACGGGGGGCCTCCCTGGGGGCGGGCGCTGGGGCGGTACGGTCGGGTACCGACGGTAGGGCAAACGGGCGGCCCGCGCGGGGCGTTCCCGTACGGACGCCCGTTCGCGCCTGCACCGTTCGCGCGCCTGTGCCGGTCCGCGCCCGTACGTTCCCCTGCCCGTACGCTCCCGCCGAAGCCGCCGCGGTCACGGGGCCAGGACGTCCAGCTCCCGCATCGCGCCCTCGGTGATCTCGCGCGTGTAGCCCTCCGCGCGCGCCGCGTCCCGCGCCCGTACGGCCTCCGCGACCCGCACGTGCAGGGTGACCGCCTCCGGGTCGGGGTCGGTGAACATCACGTCGTGTTCGGTGCGGCCGGTGAGCACGGCGGCGACCACGTCCGCCAGCCGCGCGAACATCTCGTTGCCCGACGCCTTGAGGATCACCCGGTGGAAGGCGATGTCGTGCACCAGGTAGGCGTCGAGACGCTGCCCGCGCGAGGTGGCGACCATGCCCAGGGCCTGCTCGGTCAGTTCGGCGCACTGGGCCGGGGTGGCGTGCGCGGCGGCCAGGGCGGCGGCGGCCGGTTCGACGGCGGAGCGCAGCACGGTCAGCGAGCGCAGCTGGCGGGGCCGGTCGGGGCCGGCCAGGCGCCAGCGGATGACCTGGGGGTCGAAGACGTTCCAGGCGTCGGCCTCCCGCACGGTCACCCCGACCCGGCGGCGGGACTCCACCAGGTGCATGGACTCCAGGACCCGTACGGCCTCGCGGACGACCGTGCGGGAGACCGCGAAGCGCCGTTCCAGCTCGTCGGTGCGCAGCACCGTGCCGGGCGGGTACTCGCCTGCCGTGATCGCGGGCCCGAGGGCCGCCAGCACGCGCGCGTGCAGTCCTCGATCGGGAGCGGACTGGGGAGGGGGTTGCTGGGCGGACATGGGCTCAGCCTACGGCTCACAGCAAATATGTATGACTTTTACGTCGCCGACACTTGAATAAGTCGTATCAATGGGGTTTGGTGGCCGGTGGCTCCCACGGCCGGACCCCTGCGGACACCGGGCCGCGGCCGCAGTCGAAGAAGACAGGCTCCAGCCACATCAGGAGGGCAGCGAGGTGTCGAAGAACACCCCTGAGGTCGCCGTCGTCATGGGGGTCTCCGGTACGGGCAAGTCCACGGTCGGCGCACTGCTCGCCGAGGACCTGGGCGTGCCCTACGCCGACGCCGACGACTTCCACCCCCCGGCCAACATCGCCAAGATGTCGGCCGGCACCCCGCTGGAGGACGCCGACCGCTGGCCCTGGCTCGACGCCATCGGGGCCTGGGCGCGCGACCACTCGCGGCCGGGCCGCCCCGGCGGGGTCGTCAGCTGCTCCGCGCTGCGGCGCGCCTACCGCGACCGGCTGCGCGCCGCCGCCCCCGGCCTGTGCTTCCTGCACCTGACGGGCGAGCGCGAGCTGATCGCCGGCCGGATGGCGGCCCGTAAGGGCCACTTCATGACCGCCCGGCTGCTGGACTCCCAGCTCGCCACCCTCGAACCGCTCCAGCCCGACGAGCCCGGCACCGCGCTGGACATCGCGCCGGAGCCGGAGACGATCGCCGCGCGGGCCGCCGACGCGCTGCGCACCGCCTGCGCGAGGCGGTCGTGAGAGCGTACGGGCCCGGGGCCCGCGCGCTGGCGGCGGACGCCGCCGACCCGATCACCTCCGCGAGCCACGCCCACCTCGGGCTGGCCGTGCTGGCCGGTATCGCCGTCATCGTCCTGCTCATCACCCGGTTGCGGCTGCACGCCTTCCTGGCGCTGACGGTCGGCTCGCTGGTGCTGGGCGCCGCCGCGGGCGCGCCGCTGGACAAGGTGATCGCAAGCTTCACCGCCGGGCTCGGCTCCACCGTCGCCGGCGTGGGCGTGCTCATCGCGCTCGGCGCGGTCCTCGGCCGGCTGCTCGCCGACTCCGGCGGCGCCGACCAGATCGTGGAGACGATCCTCGCCCGCGCGGGCGGCCGGTCCATGCCGTGGGCCATGGCGCTGATCGCGGGCGTCATCGGGCTGCCGCTGTTCTTCGAGGTCGGCATCGTGCTGCTGGTGCCGGTGGTGCTGCTGGTCGCCCGGCGCGGCGGCTACTCGCTGATGCGCATCGGCATTCCCGCGCTGGCCGGACTGTCCGTCATGCACGGCCTGGTGCCGCCGCACCCCGGGCCGCTGGCCGCCATCGACGCGGTCGGCGCCAACCTGGGCGTCACGCTCGCGCTCGGCGTGCTCGTCGGCGTGCCGACGCTGGTGATCGCCGGGCCGCTTTTCTCCCGGCTGGCCGCCCGCTGGGTCGACATAGCCCCGCCCGCCGCGCTCACCCCCGAACGGCCCGCCGCACCGCCCGAGCGGCGGCCCGGCTTCGCCGCCACCGTGGCCACCGTGCTGCTGCCGGTGGTGCTCATGCTCGGCAAGGCGCTCGCCGACATCGTGGTCGACGACCCGGACAACCACGTGCAGCGGGTCGCCGACGTGGTCGGCGCGCCGCTGGTCGCCCTGCTCGCGGCCGTACTGGTGGGCATGGTCACCCTCGGCCGGGCGGCCGGCTTCGGCCGGGAGCGGCTGTCGGCGACCGTGGAGACGGGCCTCGCGCCGATCGCCGGGATCCTGCTGATCGTCGGCGCGGGCGGCGGCTTCAAACAGACCCTCATCGACATCGGCGTCGGCGACATGATCCTGGACGTCTCCGAGGACTGGCACGTCTCCGCGCTGCTGCTCGGCTGGCTGATCGCGGTCGGCATCCGGCTGGCCACCGGCTCGGCGACCGTGGCCACCATCTCCGCCGCGGGCCTGGTGGCCCCGCTGGCCGCCGACATGAGCACCGCGCACGCCGCGCTGCTGGTGCTGGCCGTCGGCGGCGGCTCGCTGTTCTTCAGCCATGTCAACGACGCGGGGTTCTGGCTGGTCAAGGAGTACTTCGGGATGAGCGTCGGGCAGACGGTGAAGACCTGGTCGGTGATGGAGACGGTCATCTCCGTCGTCTCGCTCGGGTTCGTGCTGCTGCTGTCGCTGGTGCTGTAGTCCGTCGCTGGTGCTGTAGTCCGGGGGGCCGGAGTCCGGGGCGCGGCTCCCCGTCCCGGGCCGCGCCCCGGCCCCGTACGTGTCGATCCCCCTGTCCCCGGCACGCTCCGCTTAATGACGTTAAATTGTCAAGTGGGCCACGGAGCGGGAACGATGGCACGCATGCCGACGCGACTGGATCGCACCATCGTGGTGAACACCGCCCTGCGGCTGCTGAACGAGGTGGGTCTGGACGGGCTCACCCTGCGCCGGATCGCCAAGGAACTGCACGTCCAGGCCCCCGCCCTCTACTGGCACTTCAAGAACAAGCAGGAGCTGCTGGACGAGATGGCCACCGCCATGTTCCGCGGCATGGCCCGGGACATGGCGGCCGAGGGCCTGCTGGCCGGGCTGCCGGGCGAGGCGGCCGGACCGCAGGCGGCCGGACCGCAGGCAGCCCGACCGCAGGGCGCCGGCCCGCAGATGGCCGGCCCGCAGGCGGTCGGCCCGCGAATGGTCGGCCCGCACCGCCCGCCGCCGCGCGCGAGGAGCCCGCGCGAGGGCGCGAGCACATCCCGTGCGGCGCTCGCCCCGCATCCCGCGCCCCCCGCGCGCAC
The DNA here is from genome assembly GCF_031932565.1 of Streptomyces sp. B1866. Classification (NCBI taxonomy): domain Bacteria; kingdom Bacillati; phylum Actinomycetota; class Actinomycetes; order Kitasatosporales; family Streptomycetaceae; genus Streptomyces; species Streptomyces sp. B1866. Next base: position 9,627 of record NZ_JAVSCF010000137.1, on the reverse strand, counting down.
CATCACACCCGTCACCCCGCTCGCCTGGCAGGAGCAGATCCTCGCGGTCCACCACCGGCTGCGCCGCATGCTGCTCGGCTACCGCGACGGCGCCAAGGTCTTCAGCGGCACCTGCTTCACCGGCACCGACCACGCCCCGGTCATAGAGGCCCACCTGCGGGCGTTCGTGGCCTCGGGCTTCTCGCCGAGCGGCGCCGCCCGCGCCTTCTTCGTCGCCTTCGCCTTCACCATCGGCTTCGTGATCGAGGAGCAGGCCGTGACCGGGCGGCCCGGCGAGCCCGGCAGCGGCATCGACGTGGAGGAGCGCGGGCGGCGGCTGCGCGTGGACTTTCCGCTGGCCGCCGGCGTGGGCGCCGACCTGTTCGGCGACTTCGAGGCCCGGTTCGAGGAGGGGCTGCGCACCATCGTCGCGGGCATCGAGGCGACCCTGTTCACCCCCGCGGACCCGCCGGCCCGCCCTGGGAGCCAGGGCTGACCGCCGTCTTACGGGCACGCCGGCGCCGTACGGGCCCTGACGGGGCGTACGGGACGGGCCGGGCCGGACGGACCGATGTGGCCAACGGGCTGAGAGAGACGGCCGGATCCGCGTACGCTTCTGGGCCGATGACCGAATTCGCCGAAGAGGCCCGTTCCCGGGCCGCGCGCCTGCTCCGGATGGCCGGCAGCGTCGGTCCCCTGGAGCGTGCGCGCCTCATCGAGTACGCCAACGCCACCCCCGAGCCGCCCGTCATGGGCTCGTTCGGCATCGGCACCACCGGCTGCCCCGACTGCCGGCGCACCATGTGGCAGCAGCGCGACGCGGACGGCCCGGTGTGGGTGTGCGCGTTCTGCGGCCGCGTGGAGGCGGTGACCGTGCGCTGCCCGCACTGCGACGTGCCGATGGAGCCGCCGCCCGCCGGCTGGTTCGACCGGTGGCGCTGCCCCGCCTGCCCGCGCGTGGCCGCGACCGGCGACGGCGCCGAGGACGTCGAGCGGCGGGAGCGCGACCGCCGCGCCGCCCTGAACCTGCTGGACGGCCTGGACGACCTCGACGGGCTCGACAGCCTCGACGACCTCGACGACCTGGACGGGCTCGACGGGCCCGAGGGTCTGGACGGCCGGGCGGCCGGATCGCCCGTGCCGGGCCGCTGACGCCGGTGCCGGGCCGCCGACGACGGGCGGCCCGGCACCCGGGCGTGTCAGGAGGGCCGTCAGGCGGCGGTGGCCGCCCGCCCGCGCTTCGGCGCGGTCAGCGACCGCTTCAGCACCGGCGTCAGCCGCCGCTCCACCAGCTGGTGGATCAGCCACGCCAGCACCAGCATGGCCACGATCGTCAGCGCGAACGTCGCGTACGCCGGGACGTCGAAGGTCCGGTGGAGCGCCTTCACCACCACCCAGCCCAGGTGCTCGTGCACCAGGTAGAACGGGTAGGTGAGGGCGCCCGCGGTGGTCAGCCAGCCCCAGTTCGCCCACCGCAGCCAGCCGAGCGCGGCGGCGGCCACCGCCACGTACCCGAAGGCGACGACCGCGATGATGCCGCCCACCGAGCGGTAGGAGAAGAAGTGCGGGTTGGGCTCGTGCCACAGCCCGGCCACCGCGAAGTGCTGGCCGATCAGGAAGCTGATGGCCACGATCCCCCAGGACAGCGCGTCGTGCCCGTAGCGGTGGACCAGGTACAGGCCGATACCGCCGATGAAGAACGGCGCGTAGTCCGGCATCAGGACCATGTTCAGCATCGGCTCGTCCAGGCCCTGCGTCATGGCCGCGGCCAGCGTCCACACCGCGCAGAACAGCACCACGCGCTGCCGGTTCGCGCCCGGCAGGACGACGAAGAGCGCGAAGAGGGCGTAGAACCGCAGCTCGGCCCAGAGCGTCCAGCACACGCCGAGCACCCGGTCCGCGCCGAGCGGCTGCTGGAGCATCGTGAAGTTCACCAGCGTGTCGCTCATGCCGACGGACGCGAACGTCACCCAGGGCAGCGCGAACACGACGGTGACCAGGATGATCGCCGCCCAGTAGGCGGGGAAGAGGCGGGCCACGCGGGAGGCGAAGAAGTCCCGCAGCGAGCGCCCCCAGCCGCTGAAGGCAATGACGAAGCCGCTGATCACGAAGAAGATCTGGACGCCGAGGCAGCCGTAGGCGAAGTACTCGGACGCGGTGGGGAAGACGTGCCGCGGGGAGGTGCCCCACGACTCGCTGATCTCCCCGCCGCGCCCGCCGTAGTGGTAGCAGGCCACCATGAGCGCCGCCAGCAGCCGCAGCCCGTCCAGGGCGCGCAGCCGGGGCGCGGGGGCCTTCCTGCGGGCGGCGGGCTGTCCGCCGTCCGCCGTGCGCGGCGCGGGCAGCGCCGCGGTGCGTATCGCCGCCTCGTCGCCTTCGCCCTCCAGCCCGGCGGCGGGCTCGGGGGGCGCCCCCGCTGTCGCGCTCACGCGGCCCCCTCGCTCACCCGGAGCGCCGCGCGCGCCGCACCCGCGGAGCGCGGGCCGGCGGCGTACGCGCCGATGGCGTACGGGCCCGTGGCGTACGGGCCTGCGGAGCGGGAGCCGGTGGCGTACGAGGCCGTGGCGCGGGTCCGTATGGCGGGCACCGGGTCCTGCGCGCCGTGCGTGTCACGGCGTCCGCGAGCCGCGCGAGCGAGGCCGGGGACGCGTCGTATGTGGTGTTTCATCCCGGGTAGCTCATCCCGTCGCTGATTTCTTCAACGTGGCCCGCTTGATGGCGCGAGCCCGGCGCGCGACCCGCCGCACCGTGTCGTTGCGGGGGATAAACGCCAATTGGGAGGGTACCGCGCCCGGCAGGGCGAGCGAGGTCAGCCGGCGGCGCTTGAAGTACCGCCAGGTGTGCGCGTCCAGCTGGGTGGACAGGTAGTCCTCGGCGGCGGCGCGCAGGTGCGGGTAGATCTGCGACTGCATCGCGAAGCCGACCGCGGTGACCAGGCCGTTCAGGGCGTTGCCCGCCCGCTCGTCGGTGCCGGCCGGGGCCTTGGCCGCGGCGGCCACGGCCTTGTGGTCGGCCAGGTCGGGCAGCAGCGCGTCCACGATGGTGACCGGGACGCGGTTGCTGTTCTGGTACGGCGCCAGGCGCTCCAGCAGCACCTCGGTGCCGACCCGGGCCGCGGGCAGCCCGTAGAAGACCCGCGCGGTCAGCAGCGCGGTGGAGAAGCAGCCGACCACCAGCGCCGGGCGCATCCGCTGGTAGAGCACCTCGGCCAGCACGGGCGAGTCGAGCACGGTCAGCTCGGCGCCGAGCCGGCCGGCCTCCTTCTCCAGCATGCGCGACCAGCGGGCGGGCGCGGTGGGGTGCGGCTTGAAGACGACCGAGCGGTGGCCGAGCGCGACGACGCCGCGCAGCATCCGCACGTGCAGCTCTTCCTCCTCCTGCGGAGTGAGGATGTCCAGCGCGGACAGGTACTGGCCCAGCAGCAGGGCCGGGCCCTCGCCGGTGGCGATCCGCTCGCTGGCGGAGACCACGGCGCGCGGCGCGGCGTCGGCCACCTCGGCGAGCACCTTGGCGAAGGTGTCGGAGGGCACGATCTGCGGCTCGACGCCGAACTCGGTCAGCAGCAGCGGCCGCAGCCCCGGCACCAGGTCCAGGTGCAGCAGGCGGCGGATGCGGGTGCCGATGAGCGGGTCGAGCTTGTTGCGGGTGGGGCCGTAGCTCATCAGGCCGTCGGCGTAGACGTCCACGGGCGCGTCCAGGAAGACGGCCGCGACCGCCGTGGCGGGCACGACCTGGATGGACTCCAGCGCCAGCTCCACGTCGTCGTCGCCCAGGCCCCACAGCATGCGCAGGTAACGCTCCCACAGGGGCGCGTCGTCGGCGCGGGGGTTCCAGCCGCCCGGGTGGAAGGGGCTGATGGCCTCGTTCCAGGACAGCACGGTGTCGAAGCGGCCGCGCAGCCGGTCGAAGCCGGGCATCTCGTCCAGGGCCGGGGCGATCTCGGGCGTGGCGGCGTTGTTGCTGACCAGCAGGATGCGGCGGTCGGCCCGGTCGAAGCAGCCCGCGTCGAGGGCGGCGGCGAGGGTGGCGACGCCGTAGAGGGTCGAGGCGAGGAAGATCTGGGTGCGCCGACGGCCGGAGCCGGTACGGGCGGGCGCGGCGGCGGCCGGGGGCACCGGCGAGCCGAAGACTCCGGCGCCGGGGGANGTGCGCCGACGGCCGGAGCCGGTACGGGCGGGCGCGGCGGCGGCCGGGGGCACCGGCGAGCCGAAGACTCCGGCGCCGGGGGAGGCCGCGCCGGGAGGGGCCGCGCCGGGAGGGGCCGCGCCGGGAGGGGCCGCGCCGGGAGACGCCGCGCCGGGAGACGCCGTGCCGGAGGAGGCCGCGTCGGGGGACGTCGCGCCGGGGGAGGCCGCGTCGGGGGCGGGGGTGGCGGGAGGGACGGACATCAGACGGCCACCTCCGCGCCCACCGGGCGCCGCCGCACGCGCCGCAGCCGGGCCGCGCGCTCGTAGTCCATGGAGTCCAGGGCGTCCCGGAGGAGGTCCTGCGGCATGCGCTTCATCGCCGCCGCGGACAGGGAGCGGAGCCTGCGGGCCACTGCCGGTTCGAACCTTTCGATGTTGCCGAGGTGGTGGGAGATGATCGCGAGGTAGGTACGGATGGCCTTGGGCAGCAGCTTGGCCGCCTCTTCGTCCTGCGCGGTCTCCTCGATCACCTGGTCGAACGCGCGGATGAAGTCCAGCTGCCGCACGTCGCCGATCTGCGTGAGGGAGGAGGCGACGCCGCGGCGGTAGTAGACGCCGAGCAGGCCGACGACGGCGAAGGTGCGCGCCCTGCGGTGCAGCCGCCAGATCCAGGGCCGGTCCTCGGCGGTGCGCAGGCCGTCGCGGAAGTGCAGCAGGCCGTCGTCGGCCAGCCGCCGGTGGTAGATGCCCGCCCACGCGTACGCGTAGTCGACGCAGGTGGAGCGGTCGGCGGGCAGGATGGCGGCGCGCGGGTCGAGCACGGTGTTGCGCCGGCCGTGGGGGACTCGGAAGATCTGCCGGTTGCGGACGGTGCACTGGACGTGGTCGGTGCGGACGAAGTCGACGCCCAGGTCCTCGATGGCGGACAGCAGCCGGGGGTAGTAGCCGGGGGCGAGCCAGTCGTCGCCGTCCAGGAAGGTCAGGTACTCGCCGCGGGCCGCGTCCAGGCCGGTGTTGCGGGCGGTGGCCAGCCCGCCGTTCTGCTGGTGGCGCACGAGCCGGGCGCCGGGCAGCTCGCGCTCGGCGCGCTCCAGGATCTCCGGTGTGCCGTCGGTCGAGCAGTCGTCGACGAGGACGAACTCGAAGTCGTCGCGCGCGTTCGCCGCGAGGCTTCTGAGGGTATCCGGGGCATATGTCTGCACGTTGTAGAACGGCACGATGACGGAGAGCTTTACCACCCGGGTCACCGTAGGGCCCCGCTCGGCGCCGTGTATGGCCGTTGTGAAAAGTAAATGTGAACGAAGCGTGGCGGAACGGTGAACATGGGAACCCATCGTAGCTGTTTGCCGACAGTCGACTCTCTGTTAACCGTATCTTTACCTTGGGTTGGGTCACTCATTGCAAACTCTTCCTAGCGTCGATGCGTGCCCTCTTTCCCTTCACCTCTGCGAGTCGCCGTGCTCGCCGACTCCGACACCCGGTGGAAATGGGGCGCGTTGACCGCCCAGCGCCTCGTACCGGACCAGTCGGGCCGCATCCTCGACGGCTACCTGCTGCGTGGCCGCGCCACCCCCACCGTCCGCCAGCTGACCGAGGTCGGCGTGCGCGCCGACTCGCTGCGGGAGGTCACGGGTGTGGAGTTCGTCACCAGCGTGGACCGCGAGCACTGCGACGTGATCATCCTGTCCTGCGTGGGCGGCGCCGTCCAGGCCATGCTGCACGGCCTCGCCCGAACGTGGGAGCGCACGCCGGGGCGCCGCCCGGTCGTGGTCACCGGCTACGTGGGCGTGGTCTACGAGAAGCTGGCCGACGGCCTGCTGCTGCGCCACGGCGCCGACGTCGTGCTGGCCAACTCCGCCCACGACGCCGACCGCTTCCGCGACGTCTACCAGGGCGTGGGCGCCGACCCGTCCGCCGTGGTCGAGTGCGCCCTGCCCTTCCTCGGCGGCGCCCCCTACGACGAGCGGGCCCGGCTGCGGCGGCGCTACCAGGGCGGCACCGTGGTCTTCGCCGTCCAGCCGTCCGTGCCCGCCACCCGCGCCGACCGCCTCTACCTGCTCCAGCGCGCCGTCGGCCACGCCCGCAGGTACCCGGACCGGGAGGTCCTGGTCAAGCTGCGCAGCAAGCCCGGCGAGCACACCACGCACATCGAGGAGCTGCCGTACCAGAAGCTGGTCGACAAGCTCACGGACGTACCGCCCAACTTCCGGCTCGCCTACGGCAACATGGGTGAGGTGCTGGACGCCGCCGACCTGCTGGTCACCGTCAGCTCCACGGCCGCCCTGGAGTCCCTGCACCGCGGCATCCCCACCGCCGTCCTCACCGACCTCGGCATCCGCGAGGCCCTGGGCAACCACCACTTCCTCGGCTCCGGCTGCCTGGCCTCCTGGGACCAGCTCGACGACGGCCTGCTGCCCAAGCCCGACCCCGCGTGGGTCGCCCGGCAGGGCGTGGCCACCGACGGCGCGTACGAGACGGCCTTCGACGCCGCGCGCGAGCGGGTGCTCTCCCTGGCCGCCGCCGACGCGCTCCCGGCCCCCGCGCCCTACTACACTCGCGTCACCGCACCCGGCTACCTCCCCGGCGTGCTCGCCCGCTACGGCCTGACGCCCGACGGGCGGCCCCGGCCCGGTGCGGTGGCCGCCGACACCGAGGTCAGCGGCCTGCGGAGGGCCGTGCGCAACACCGTCCGCGAGGCGGCGCGTGGCGCCTACCGGCACGGCGTGCAGCGGGTGGCCCCCGTCATCCGCCGCATGGGAGATTTGTGACCGGCCGAGCCGCCCGCGCGGCGAACGACCCGCGCGGCGGCCCGGACAGAACCACCGAAGGAGCCGCCATGCCCCCCTCCGAACGGCGCGTGCTCGCCGTGATCCCCGCCCGCGGCGGGTCCAAGGGCGTGCCCGCCAAGAACCTCGCCGCGGTGGGGGGCGTGCCGATCGTCGCGCGCGCCGTGCGCGAGTGCCTCGCCGGCCGCCTGGTGACCGACGTGGTGGTGTCCACCGACGACGCCGGCATCGCCGCCGCCGCGCGCGGCGCGGGCGCCGAGGTCGTGCACCGCCCGCCGACCATCGCCGGCGACACCGCCACCAGCGAGGCCGCGGTGCTGCACGCCCTGGACGCGTACGAGGCCATGAGCGGCGCCCCGGCCGACGTGGTGCTGCTCGTGCAGTGCACCAGCCCGTTCCTCACCCGCGACGACGTGGACGGCGTGGCCGCCGCGGTGCTGGACGACGGCGCGGACACCGCGCTGACCGTCGCCGCGTTCCACGGCTTCGTGTGGCGGGACGGCGCCGACGGGGCCGGCGGAGACGAAGGAGGCGGCGGCTTCGGCGTCAACCACGACAAGTCCTACCGGCCGCGCCGCCAGGACCGCCCGCAGGACCTGCTGGAGACCGGCGCGGCCTACGCCATGCGCGTGCCCGGCTTCCGCGCCGAGAAGCACCGCTTCTTCGGCCGTACGGCCCTGGTGCGCACCGACCCGGCCCGCGTGCTGGAGATAGACGATCCGCACGACCTCGACCGGGCCCGCGCGCTCGCGCCGCTGCTGGACGGGCCCCGCGCCGGCGCGCTGCCCACCCGCGAGGACGTGGACGCGGTCGTGCTGGACTTCGACGGCACCCAGACCGACGACCGGGTGCTGATCGACTCCGAGGGGCGCGAGCTGGTCGCCGTGCACCGCGGCGACGGCCTCGGGACCGCCGCGCTGCGCCGGGCCGGCCTGAAGCTGCTGATCCTCTCCACGGAGAAGAACCCGGTCGTGGCGGCCCGGGCCCGCAAGCTCCAGGTGCCCGTGCTGCACGGCATCGACCGCAAGGACCTCGCGCTCAAGCAGTGGTGCGAGGAGCAGGGCGTGGCGCCCGAGCGGGTGCTCTACGCCGGCAACGACGTGAACGACCTTTCGTGCTTTGACCTGGTCGGCTGGCCAGTAGCGGTGGCGAGCGCGCACGATGTGGTGCGCGGTGCCGCGCGCGCGGTCACCACCGCGCCCGGAGGCTTCGGGGCGATCCGCGAGATCGCCTCGTGGCTCCTCGGAAAGGAACTGTCCTAGATCGACGCCCGTCATCCAGGCGGCCCGCCCGGCCGCGCGCCCAGCAGCCCGACGACCCGTTCGGCTATAGGCAACCGTCCGCGGACCCCCCGCGGACCCGCCCGAAAAGTTATCTCGAAAGGTTTCACGTGAGCTCCGACATCCGCCTCCGCACCCTCGGCGACAAGATCGTCGGCCCCGGTCGCCCGGTCTACGTCACCGGTGAGATCGGCATCAACCACAACGGCGACCTGGAGAACGCGTTCAAGCTGATCGACGTGGCCGCCGACGCGGGCTGTGACGCGGTCAAGTTCCAGAAGCGCACCCCGGAGATCTGCACCCCGCGCGACCAGTGGGACATCGAGCGCGACACCCCCTGGGGCCGGATGACCTACATCGACTACCGGCACCGCGTCGAGTTCGGCGAGGACGAGTACCGGGCGATCGACGAGCACTGCACGAAGCGCGGCATCGCCTGGTTCGCCTCCCCGTGGGACACCGAGGCCGTCGCCTTCCTGGAGAAGTTCGACGTGCCGGCCCACAAGGTGGCGTCCGCGTCGCTGACCGACGACGAGCTGCTGCGCGCCCTGCGCGCCACCGGCCGTACGGTCATCCTGTCCACCGGCATGTCCACGCCGCGCCAGATCCGGCACGCGGTGGAGGTGCTGGGCAGCGACAACATCCTGCTGTGCCACGCGACCTCGACCTACCCGGCCAAGGCCGCCGAGCTGAACCTGCGCGCCATCAACACGCTCCAGGCCGAGTACCCGAACGTGCCGATCGGCTACTCCGGCCACGAGACCGGCCTCCAGACCACCCTCGCCGCGGTCGCCCTCGGCGCCGTCTTCATCGAGCGGCACATCACCCTGGACCGCGCCATGTGGGGCTCCGACCAGGCCGCCTCCGTCGAGCCGCAGGGCCTCCAGCGGCTCGTGCGCGACATCCGCGTGGTGGAGGAGTCGCTGGGCGACGGCGTCAAGCGGGTGTACGACAGCGAGCTGGGCCCGATGAAGAAGCTGCGCCGGGTCGCGGGCGTCGTCGCCGAGCGCGAGGCCGCCGCCGAGTAGGCCCGCGGGCCGGTCGCCGGTCCGGCGCACACCGGACCGGCGACCGGCCGAAGGCCCTGCCCGACCGCCGGGACCGCCCGGGACCCGGCCCCCGGAAACCGCCCGGGGCCCGACCGCCGGAACCGGCCCGGGCCCGACCGCCGAGAACCGTTCCGCCGCGACCCGGCTCCCGGGAGCCGCACCCCGGCCCCGGGGCGGCCGGTCGCCGAGACCTTCAGGAGCCATCCGCCGTGAGCGCACCGGCCGCCGGGCCCGGCGAGCCCCCCGCCACCCTCGCGTTCGTCGAGAGCCCCGTCCAGCTGCTCAACGTCCTGGAGTGGGCCCACGCGGACGCGCTCCGCGCGGCGGGCGGGCCGCCGCCCGGCTCCGGCGCGGTGCCCGGCGCCGTGCCCGGCGCGGCCTCTCGGGCGGCGGACCCCGCTGCGGC
>NZ_JAVSCF010000136.1:0-17012 GCF_031932565.1 Streptomyces sp. B1866 | reverse complement strand
CCCGCCGCGCTCGCGCACGCGCCCGGCGCGTCCCGCCAGTGGGTCTCCGACGAGCTTGCGCAGGAGGCCCGCGCGCTCGCGGCCCGGGCCCGCGCCGAGGCCCTGGCCTGGCGCGCGTCCACCTGGCGGCGCACGCTGTACGCGGTCGGGGCCGCCGTCGGCGCGCTGCTGGTCGGCGAGCTGGCCACGGCGGTCGGCGCAGGGTGGTCGGCGGCGCGCACCGCGGGCCTGGTCGCCGCGGTCGCCGTGGGCGGGCTGCTGATCCTCGCCGCCTGGCGGCACCAGGCCGACGGCGGCCCGGTCGCCGCGCTCGTCGGCGAGGACAACCGGCTGTCCACCTCCCGCACCGTCGCCGCCGCCTGGCTGCTGCTCGCGGTCTTCGGCGTGCTGGTGCTCGCCGTCGAGCGGGCCGTCGACCCCGGCCACCGCCCCTCCCCGACCGAGGGCCTGGCGCTGGACGCCACCGCGGGCCTGCTCACCGTCGCCGCCCTGACCTGCGTGGTCGCCGTGATGGCACGGCTCGTGGTGGGCGCGCGGATACGAGCCCAGCGGTTGCAGAAGACGCGCGCCGTCCGCCCGCGCGCCGCCGACCTGCTCGCCGACGACGCGGGCCGCGGCAGCTTCGCCGACGCCCAGTACGTCCTGGTCAACGCCGCGGCGCTGGCCTACGCCGCGGTGGACCTCGGCCGCGAGCCGCAGCGTCTGCCCGACCTGCCCTGGGGTCTCGCGGTGCTGGCGGCGGTGTCGGCGGTGACGTACCTGACGGCCAAGTACGCCGACGGCGGGCGGCCGACGGTGCTGTCGGTGGTACGGGTCCGGCCGGAGGAGGGCAGCTTCGGCGACCTCGACGCGCCGATCCGCACCGGAGACGACATCGAGATCCGCGGCAGCGGCTTCGTGCCCCCGGGCGTCCGGGAGCCGGACCTGCTCGCCCGCACGGTGGTGCGCATCGGGGCGGTGCACGTGTACGTGCCGCTGGTGCCGGTCGCCGGAGGCTTCAGCAACCCGACGGACACCGTGCTGACCGTGCCCGTACCGGTGGACGTGGAGCCGGGCCGGGTGGACGTGCAGGTCGTCACGGCGGCCGGGGCCGAGACCAACCGCTACTCGATCGAGGTGCTGGACGGAGTGGTCTGAGCCCTCCCGGGCCGGCGGCTGAGTCGTCCCGGCGCCGCGTCCGTATGGACTGTCGACACTGGTGTGACGGCGGGCCCCGGCCGTCGGCGGACGGCTGACGGCCGGCGGCCGCGGGTCGGCACCGCGGAGTTCGGGGTCGGGGAGGCGGACGGCGATGACGTACGAGGACCGTGGGGGCGACGGCCCGGGGCCGGACCGGGGCACCGGAGGCGAGCGGGGCGGGGGCGGTTCGGCGGGCGGGGAACCAGTCGGCGGGGACGGTCCGGCCGGCGGTCGGGGCGGTACGGGCGGTTCCGGCGGCGGGGGCCGCTTCGGGGGCGCGGGCGGCCTCGGCGGTACGGGCGGTTCCGGCCGGGCCGGCGGCGGACGCGGCCTCGGGGGCTCGGTGGGCTTCGGGAGCTTCGGGGGCGGGCCGGCGGGCACCGGCGGGCCGGGCGGTCTGCGGGCCGCCGCCTCCCGGCACGCCCTGCTGCCGCTGCGGATCTTCCTCGGCGTCACCTTCGTCTACGCCGGTCTGGACAAGCTGACCACCTCCGGTTTCCTCGCCTCCTCCGGTACCGGCTCCATCGGCGAGACCATGCACGCGGTCCGCGACATGGCCGCCGCGCCGTGGCTGGTCGACCTGGCCCTGCACAGCCCGTCCGGCTTCGGCTACGCGCTCGCCCTGGGAGAGCTGGCGGTGGGCCTCGGCACGCTCGCCGGCCTGCTGGGGCGGCTGGCGGCGCTCGGCGGCGCGGTGATCTCGCTGAGCCTGTGGCTGACCGTGAGCTGGCAGGCCGAGCCGTACTACTACGGCAACGACCTGGCCTACCTGATGGCCTGGCTGCCGCTGGTCCTCGCGGGCACGCCCGCCCTGTCCCTGGACGCGGCCCGGTCCCGCCGCCGCGCGGCCGGCCGGGCCCCGAGACTGCCGATATGAGACCGCCCGCACCCGCGTCACGGGTCGCCGCGTCCGCACCCGCGTCACGGGTCGCCGCGTCCGCGCCCGCGTCACGGGTCGCCGCGTCCGCGCCCGCGTCACGGGTCGCCGCGCTCGCGCCGCCGCCGTATCCGGTACGCCACCGCCGACACCAGACCCGCCACGCACAGCCCGACCGGCACGACGGGCAGTACCACGACGGATGAGACGTGCCACCGGTCGGCCGCGTCCAGCGCCCAGACCGCGGTCGTGGCCAGGACCACCAGTCCGGCCGTCAGCTTGCCGGGCTCGAAGGTGTGCCGCCTCACCGCCGCACCACCTCCGCCTGGCCGATCCCCACGCGCAGGTCGAGCCGCCAGGTGCCGTGCGCCCGGTGCCCGTCGGCCGGCGGCAGCGTCAGGGTGCGCTTGCGCGCGGGGGCCATGTCGAAGTCGTCGCGCCGGTCGCCCGGCAGCTGTATGTCGCCGAGGCCGACCTCGATCCTGAGCCGCACGGTCACGTCGGCCGGGACCGTGACCGTCAGCTGCCCGGCGCCTACCTCGGCGCGGGTGGCGAGGGTCTGCCCGGGGGCCACCGGCACCCCTTCGAGGCGCAGGTCGCCGATGCCGCCGCCCAGCTCGTAGGCGTCCCGCACGGCCGCCGCCGACGTCGGTGCCCACGTGCGGCGATCCGCCCAGTCGGGGGTGATGGACTTCGGCAGCGCGGCCGCGCCCGCGAGCAGCGCGCTGGTGACCACGGCCAGCACGATGGTGCCCGCGCCCGTGCGCCCGAAGACGCAGCTGACCAGCAGCCCGAGCCCGATCACACCGAGCGCGCAGGTCAGGCCGATCTCCAGGCTGGTGCCGACCGGCTGGGCCGGCCAGCGCACGCCCGCGCCGACGACGGCGGCGGCCAGGGCCAGCAGGAAGATCAGGCCCCCGAGGGGCGTGCGCTCCGGCGCCTCCCGGCGGCGCACCGCCCCGGCCGCCTCCCGCGCGGGTGGACCGCCGCCCGGTCCGGGCCCCGTCCCGTGGCCGTACGCCCGGCGGCGGCCGTGCCAGTGCCCGTGCCCGTAGCGGTGCCCGTAGTCGGGTCCGTGCCCGTGCCCGTAGTCGGGTCCGTGTCCGGGCTCGCGCGTGGGGCGGGCGGATGCGCCGTCGGCCCGCGCCGCGTCGTCGGCGGCGCTCTCCGCGCCGTCCCCCGCGCCGTCGTCCGGGCCCCACAGATAGCCCGTGGCCGCGCCGTACGGGCCGGTCGTGCCGTCCTTGACGATCGGGTCCCGCCACCACGACGGGCCGCAGCCGACGGGCGGCGGCGCCCGGGTCTCCGGCGGCGCGTCGGCGACCGTCTGCGCCGTCGCCGGGTCCACCGCGCCCTCGCTCTCGGCCTGGCGGCGGCGGTAGGACCAGTATCCCGCGCCGACCACGGCGCCGGACAGCATGACCGAGAAGGTCATCACCATGCCGTTGTTGAGCATGGACAGGAACAGCCCGCAGCCGACCAGCGCGCACAGCACGGCCGTCAGCGCCGGGCCCTCGACGCGGCCGGACAGCAGCCGCCGGCCCTCGTTCTCCTCCTCGCCGTGCAGGGGGACCAGCAGCCAGCAGAACCCGTACACCACCAGGCCGAGGCCGCCCGTCACGGCGAGGACGGACAGCACGACGCGGAAGATGACCGGGTCCACGTCGCAGTACCGCCCGAAGCCGCCGCACACGCCCGCGATCGTCTTCTGCTCGCGCGAGCGCCGCAGCGGCGCCCTGCCCTGGCCCACCCGCGCCTCCGCGGGCCCGCCGGGACCGCCCGGGCCGCCCGCCGGGCCGGACCCGCCCGGCCCCGCGGAGCCGCCCGCGCCGCCTGACGAACTCCCGGGCGCGGCAGGCCCGGCCGGGCCCGGGGCCCCCTCCGGGCCCGCGGGCCGCGCGCGGGAACCGGCCGCGGCTCCGGCCTCGTCGGTAACGGGTGGTGCGTCGGTCATGGGTCCCATGGTGACAACCCCCACTGACAGCCGGCACCCGTGGCGACCCTGGAGCTTCCCTGATATCGCCCCGGAGCCGCCGGTCGCGCCGGACGGCCGCCACGGCCGGATCCGGCCGCGGCGGCCTCGGGGCGCGGGTGGCGGTCGTCGCCTGAGCACCGGACCGGGCCGGGGCACCGGTCACACCACCGGACACGACGGGGAAGCGGAGGGCACGGTGCCGGAGCAGGAGCGGCTGATCGCCGGGAGATACCGGCTGGCGGAGGAGATCGGCCGGGGCGGCATGGGCACCGTGTGGCGGGCCACCGACGAACTGCTCGGGCGGCCGGTCGCGGTCAAGCGCCTGCACCTCCCGGCGCACCTGGCCGACGACGAGATCGCCACGCTCTACGAGCGCACCCGCCGCGAGGCCCGCGCCGCCGCCCGCGTCTCCCACCCGAACGTCATCACCGTCCACGACGTGGTGGACGACGACGGCCTGCCGTGCATCGTCATGGAGTACGTGCCGTCGGCCACCCTCGCCGACCTGCTGGCCGACGGGCGGGCGCTGCCGCCGCCGGAGGCGGCGCGCGTCGGGCTCGGCATGGTCGCCGCGCTGCGGGCGGCGCACGCGGCCGGGGTGCTGCACCGCGACGTCAAACCCGGAAACGTGCTGCTCGGCGCGGACGGCCGCGTGGTGCTCAGCGACTTCGGCATCGCCACGGCCACCGGCACCGCGACCCTGACCAGGACCGGCCAGGTCGTCGGCTCCATCGACTACCTCGCGCCGGAGCGGGTCCGGGGCCGCACCCCGGGCCCCGCCTCCGACCTGTGGGCGCTGGGCGCGACGCTCTACCAGGCGGTGGAGGGCAGGCCGCCGTTCCGCAAGGACACGGCGCTGGAGACCGGGTACGCGATCGCCACCGACCCCCTTCAGCCGCCGCACCGGGCCGGGGCCCTGGCCCCGCTCATCGCGGCGCTGCTGGCCAAGGACCCGGACCAGCGGCCGTCGGCGGAGGCGGTCGAGGACGCCCTGCGGGCCGTGGCCCGGCAGTCGCCGGACGCGGCCCCGGCACCGCCCCCGGCCGCGCCGCCGACCGCTCCGGTGCCGCCCCCGTTGCCCGTACCCCCGACCGTGCCCGTGCCACCCGTGGGGCCCGCTCAGCCCGTCGGGCCGCCCGCTCAGCCCATGGGGTCCCCTCAGCCCGCACGCCCCGGCCCGCCCGTGCCCTCCGCGCCGCCCCTGGTGTCCACCCGACCCGGTCCGCCGCACCGGCCGCCTGCCGCGCGCGGCCCGCGCGGGCGGGCACGTACGGCCCTGTGGGGCACGGCGGCGGCCCTGGTGGTCGCCGCGGCGGCGGTCGCGGGCTGGCTGTACGGCACGGGCGGCGACCACGGCTCACCCGGCGGCCAGGCCCGTGAGGGAACCCGGAAGGACGTCCAGGACGGTGGCCGGCGGTCGGCCCCGGGAACCGCCGGACCGGACAGCGGCACCGTCGCGCCCGCGTCCCCAACGGCCGGACCGGCGACCGCGCCGCCGCCCGCGTCCGGGCCGTCCGCCGCGCCGCCGCCGGTGCCCGCCGGCTACCACCTGGTCCACGAGCCGCGCCTGGGCGTGTCCGTGCCCGTACCGGACGGCTGGCGGCGGGTGGTGAAGCGGGGCCGGGAGGACATGGAGGTCGACTACGTGGACCCCGCGGGCACGGCCGACCTGAAGATCAACGTGCTGGAGTTCGCCAGCGCCGACCACCTTCAGCACTGGAAGCAGGTCGAGGCGCAGTTCAAGGCCGACGAGCCGACGTACCGGCTGCTGCGCATGCAGAGCACTCAGTTCCGGGGGCAGCCGGCGGCGGTGTGGGAGTTCACCTTCGCCGGGCGGACGCGCACCTACCGGGCCATCGACCTCGGGTTCGGCCGGGAGGGGGAGCGGGAGTACGCGCTGTACCTGTCGGCGCCCGAGCGGCGGTGGGAGGACTTCCGGCCGGTCTTCGACACGGCGGGCCAGGGGCTGCGGCTTCCCGGGTGACCGCCGCCGAGCACCGCCGGGCCGGGGCGGGCACCGGGGCCCCGGCCCGCGCGTAGGGGAAACGATCAGGGGCGACCCTGATGCCCGCGCGTGGACGCGCGTGTGACGATCGGAGCATGACCACCGCCGCCACCGCCCCGGAGCCGGCCCCGCGCAGGCTGTACCGCAGCGCCGAGGGCCGCATGCTCGGCGGCGTCGCGCGCGGGCTCGCCGGACACCTCGGGCTGCCGGTGTCGTGGGTGCGGTTCGTCTTCCTCGGCCTGCTCATCGCCAACGGCTTCGGGGCGCTGGTGTACGCCCTGTTCTGGTTCGTCGTCCCGCTCGGCGTGGGCGGCGTGGAGATCCCGCGCCCGGCCCCGGCGCCCGGCCCCGACGGCCGGCGCCGCGTGCTCGCGCGCAAGCCCGACAAGGGCCAGATCGTGGCGCTGCTCGCGCTGCTGGTCGGCGCGTACTTCTTCGTGCAGAGCTTCGACCTCGGCCGCGCCAACGTCTACGTCTGGCCCCTGCTGCTCACGGCCGCGGGCGTCGCCCTGGTGTGGCGGCAGGCCGACAACGCGCGCCGCGCCGAGTGGGCCGAACTCAGCCGCAGCAAGCGGGTGCTGCCGGTGGCCCGGGTCGCGACGGGCGTGCTGCTCGTCGGCGTCGGCGTGGCCGGCTTCGTCGTCGTACAGAACTCCGCCCGGCACCTCGGCGCGGTCCTCCAGGCCGCCCTCGCCGTACTCGTCGGCATCGCGCTGCTCACCGGCCCGTACGTGGTGCGCATGACCCGGGAGCTGTCCGAGGAGCGGCTGATGCGCATCCGCGCGCAGGAGCGCGCCGAGGTCGCCGCGCACGTCCACGACTCCGTGCTGCACACGCTCACCCTCATCCAGCGCAACGCCGACGACGCGCGCGAGGTGGCGCGGCTGGCCCGCGCGCAGGAGCGGGAACTGCGCGCGTGGCTGTACAAGCCGGAGGGCCGGGGCAAGGAGGAGGACGAGGAGCCGGCCACCGTGGCCGAGGCCGTGCGGCGCGCGGCCGCGGAGGTCGAGGACCGCCACGGCGTGCCGATCGAGGTGGTCGTCGTCGGCGACTGCCCGCTGGACGAGCGGCTCGGCGCGCAGGCGCAGGCCGCCCGCGAGGCCATGGTCAACGCCGCCAAGTACGGTGGCCAGGGCGGGGCCGTGCAGGTCTACGCCGAGGTGGAAGAGGAGTCGGTCTTCGTGTCCGTACGCGACCGGGGACCCGGATTCGACCTGGACGCGGTGCCCGAGGACCGGATGGGCGTACGCGAGTCGATCATCGGAAGAATGCGCCGCAACGGCGGCACGGCCCGGCTCAGGTCCGCGCCGGACGGCGGCACGGAAGTGGAACTGCGAATGGAGAGGGCGGCGACGGCATGAGCGAGGCCACCGCGGGGGCGGCGGAGACCGGGCCGGAGCGGCGCGTCCGGGTCGTCCTGGTCGACGACCACCGGATGTTCCGCACGGGCGTGCAGGCCGAGATCGGGCAGACGGAGCGCACGGGCGTGGAGGTGGTCGGCGAGGCCGCCGACGCCGGCCAGGCCGTCTCCGTGATCGCCGCGACCCGGCCGGAGGTCGTGCTGCTCGACGTGCACCTGCCGGGCGGCGGCGGCGTGGAGGTGCTGCGCCGCAGCGCCGCGCTGATGGCCGACCCGGAGCGGCCGGTGCGGTTCCTGGCCCTGTCCGTCTCGGACGCCGCAGAGGACGTCATCGGCGTCATTCGCGGCGGCGCGCGCGGGTACGTCACCAAGACCATCACCGGCACCGACCTGGTGGACGCCGTCTTCCGCGTCGCGGACGGCGACGCGGTGTTCTCGCCGCGGCTGGCCGGGTTCGTCCTGGACGCCTTCGCGTCCACGGACGCGCCGCCGGTGGACGAGGACCTGGACCGCCTCACCCAGCGCGAGCGGGAGGTGCTGCGGCTGATCGCGCGCGGGTACGCCTACAAGGAGATCGCCAAGCAGTTGTTCATCTCGGTGAAGACGGTCGAGTCGCACGTGTCGGCGGTGCTGCGCAAGCTCCAGCTCAGCAACCGGCACGAGCTGACGCGGTGGGCGACGGCGCGCCGCCTGGTGTGACGGGTACGACTCGCCGCACCCGGCCGGCGGGCCCCGGACCGGCCGGGGCTACGCTCCGGGGCCATGGACGCAACGATCAACCTGTTCGTCGGCCTGCACATCGTCGGTATCGCCGCCCTGCTCGGCGGGTTCCTGGCGCAGTTGAAGGCCGTACGCGCGGGCGAGGCGCGGATGTCGCCGGGGATGCTGCACGGCGCGCTGACCATGCTGGTGACGGGCGCGGCGCTGGTGGCCCTGGACCGGGCCGACGACGCACCGGTCGACAACGTGAAGATCGGTGTGAAGCTGGCGCTGCTGGTCGTGATCCTCGGGCTGATCTACGTGCGGCGGGACGAGGAGCGGGTGACGGCCGCCGAGTTCGGGACCGTGGGCGCGCTGACGACGGCCAACATCTTCATCGCGGTGATGTGGACGTGAGATCGCCAGGCCCGGAGGCGGTGGCCCGGGGGCCGTATCGAGGGCCGTATCCCGGCGTTCGGGCGTGGGCTGTCAGTGGGGGCGCCTAGACTCGGGGAACGATGAGCAGCCTCTTCGACGACCGCTTCCTGGCCGACCTCGGACCTCCGGACGAGGAGCCGCCGCCGCCCGAGGACCCGGCGTACGCCGCGCCCGAGGACGTGCCGCCGGACCTCTTCGGGAGCGTCTTCGACGTGCCCGTGGACCGGGACGCGTACTACCGCGACGGCGCCGCGCGGCCCGTGGTCGACCCCGCCGCGCTGCTGGAGGGGCTGAACGAGCAGCAGCGGGCCGCCGTCGCGCACACCGGCTCGCCGCTGCTGATCGTCGCGGGCGCCGGGTCCGGCAAGACCCGGGTGCTCACGCACCGGATCGCGTACCTGCTCGGCGCGCGGCGGGTGCACCCCGGCCAGATCCTCGCCATCACCTTCACGAACAAGGCCGCGGGCGAGATGAAGGAGCGCGTCGAGGCCCTGGTCGGCCCCCGGGCGAACGCGATGTGGGTGTCCACCTTCCACAGCGCGTGCGTGCGCATCCTGCGGCGCGAGTCGAAGAAGCTGGGCTTCACGTCCTCGTTCTCCATCTACGACGCGGCCGACTCGCGGCGGCTGATGGCGCTGGTGTGCCGGGATCTGGACCTGGACCCCAAGCGGTTCCCGCCGAAGTCCTTCAGCGCGAAGATCTCCAACCTGAAGAACGAGCTGATCGACGAGGAGACCTTCGCCGGGCAGGCCACGGGGGGTACCTCCCAGGCCGGAGGCTCTGGGGGAGGCTTTGAGAAGACCCTCGCGCAGGCGTACGCCCTCTACCAGTCGCGGCTGCGCGAGGCCAACGCGCTGGACTTCGACGACCTGATCATGACGGCCGTACACCTGCTCCAGGCCTTCCCGGACGTGGCCGAGCACTACCGCCGCCGCTTCCGGCACGTGCTGGTGGACGAGTACCAGGACACCAACCACGCGCAGTACGCGCTGGTGCGCGAGCTGGTGGGGCCCGGGGGCGCGGCGGCGGAGGCCGGGCCGGAGCCGGCCGAGCTGTGCGTGGTGGGCGACGCGGACCAGAGCATCTACGCCTTCCGGGGCGCCACGATCCGCAACATCCTCCAGTTCGAGGAAGACTACCCGCAGGCCACCACGATCCTGCTGGAGCAGAACTACCGCTCCACGCAGACCATCCTCAGCGCCGCCAACGCCGTCATCGAGCGCAACGAGAGCCGCCGCCCGAAGAACCTGTGGACGGAGGCGGGCGCGGGCGCCTCGATCACCGGGTACGTCGCCGACACCGAGCACGACGAGGCGCAGTTCGTCGCCGACGAGATCGACCGGCTGGCGGACGCGGGCGAGGGCCGCGCCGGAGACGTCGCCGTCTTCTACCGGACGAACGCGCAGTCCCGCGTGTTCGAGGAGGTCTTCATCCGGGTCGGCCTGCCGTACAAGGTCGTCGGCGGCGTGCGCTTCTACGAGCGCAAGGAGGTCCGGGACGTGCTGGCGTACCTGCGGGTGCTGGCCAACCCGGAGGACGCCGTGCCGCTGCGCCGCATTCTGAACGTGCCCAAGCGCGGCATCGGCGAGCGCGCCGAGGCGATGATCGACGCCCTGGCGCAGCGGGAGCGCGTCTCCTTCGCGCAGGCGCTGCGGCGCGTGGACGAGGCGTACGGCATGGCGCCCCGCTCGGTGAACGCGGTGAAGAAGTTCAACGCGCTGCTGGAGGAGCTGCGCACGGTCGTGGAGTCGGGGGCGGGGCCGGCGACGGTGCTGGAGGCGGTGCTGGAGCGCACGGGCTACCTGGCCGAGCTCCAGGCGTCCAGCGACCCGCAGGACGAGACCCGGGTGGAGAACCTTCAGGAGCTGGCGGCCGTGGCCCTGGAGTTCGAGCAGGCGCGCGGGGTGGCGGCGGGGCCGGAGGGCGGCGGCGTCGCGGAGGCCGCCGAGGCGGGGGCCGACGCCGGGATCGGTGCCGGGGCTGGTGCCGGTGGTGGTGCCGGTGGTGGTGCCGGGACGCTCGCGGAGTTCCTGGAGCAGGTCGCCCTGGTCGCCGACTCCGACCAGATCCCGGACGAGGACGAGGAGGGCGGCGGCGTCATCACGCTGATGACGCTGCACACCGCCAAGGGCCTGGAGTTCCCCGTCGTCTTCCTGACCGGCATGGAGGACGGCGTCTTCCCGCACATGCGCGCGCTCGGGCAGGCCAAGGAGCTGGAGGAGGAGCGGCGGCTGGCGTACGTGGGGATCACGCGCGCGCGGGAGCGGCTGTACCTCACCCGGTCCACCCTGCGCAGCGCGTGGGGGCAGCCGCAGTACAACCCGCCGTCCCGCTTCCTGGAGGAGATCCCCGCGCGGTACGTGGAGTGGCGGCGCACCGGCCCCGCCACCCCGTCGGCGTCGGCGGGCGCCCTGCCCGGGATCGCGGCCACGCCCTCCGGCTCTGCATTGGCCGCGGGTTCGCGCGGCAGCCGCCGGTTCGCGACCCGGCGCGGCGCGCAGGAGCGGCCGGTGGTCGCGCTGGAGGTCGGGGACCGGGTCACGCACGACACGTTCGGGCTCGGCCGGGTGGTGGCGGTCAAGGGCAGCGGGGACAGCGCCGAGGCGACGATCGACTTCGGCGACGACAAGCCCAAGCGGCTGCTGCTGCGGTACGCGCCGGTCGAGAAGCTGTAGAGCGACTGGGGCGGCCCGGTCGGGGCGGCGTCGGCCGGGCCGGGGGCGCGGGCCGGTTCGGCTCACGCCGGACCGGTTTACTCGCCGGACCGGTTTACTCGGGTGCCGGTCTGCTCCGGGATTCCGGGGGCCGGTTCAGGCACGTACCGGCTTATGCCGGGTCCAGGCCGTGGCGGCGCAGCCACGGCAGCGGGTCGACCGCCGAACCGCCGCCCGGCCGCACCTCGAAGTGCAGGTGCGGGCCGGTGGAGTTGCCCGAGTTGCCCGAGTAGGCGATGACGTCCCCGGCCTTGACCGAGCCGGACCGGATCTTGGTGCTGCTCAGGTGGCAGTACCAGGTCTCGGTGCCGTCGGGCGAGGTCACAATGGCCATGTTGCCGTAGGCCGGGTTCCACTGGGTGCGTACGGTGCCGTCGGTCGCGGCCATGACGGGCGTTCCGTAGCTCACGGGGAAGTCGATGCCGGTGTGTACGGACATCCAGTTGATGCCCGCCTGGCCGAAGTAGGCGCTCAGGCCGTGCCGCGTGACGGGGAGCATGAACTTCGGCCGCAGCCGCTCCTTCAGCGCCGCCTGCTGGGCCTTGCGCTTCTTCTCCAGGGCCTGGCGGGCCTGGAGGTCGAGGCGCTCCTGGGTGCGGTTGGCGCGGTCGGCGAAGTCGTCGGCGTCGGCGGTGAGCCGGGCGAGCTGGGTGTCCAGCTTGCTGTTGGCGGCCGTGCTCTGGACCGTGGGCGTGTCGGGCACGGCCTTGGCGGCCTCGTCCGTCCTGGTGCCGCCGCCGGAGCCGCTGACGGAGGCGGCGGCCACGGCTGTCACGCCGAGGGCGGCGACCGAGGGCACGGCGACGGTGAGGATGGCGGAGCGCTTGGGGCGCGAGCAGGCGCGGCGGCGGCCGCGGGCGCCGTCACGGCGGGGGGGCGACGGCGACCGGGGGTGGGGGAGGGACGGGACCTCGTCCGGGACCGCCTCGGGCTCGGTGAACTCGGCGGAGAAGTCGAACTCGAACTCGGCCGTGCTCTCGGCCGCGGACTCCGGTCGCGACGCGGCGGGCGCCGGGCCGGGGTGGGCCTGCCGCGCCTCGGCGGCCGACGGCCCGTCAGGCACCGGCGGACCGGCCGGGGCCGGCATGTCGTGGCCGACTGCGGGGAAGACGGCGGTCTCCTGGACGGGGGGCTGGAGGGCCGTGGCGTCGGGCGCGGGCTCGTGGGCGGGCCGGCCGAGCGGCGTCTCGTCGAGGGTGGCGTAGGCGGTGGTGTCCCAGAACTGGGTCTGGCCGGTGCCGACGCCCGTCAGATCGTGGCGAGGGGCCGGTTCGTGGCCCGCGCTCGCGGTGAGGTCGTACTGGCCGGTGCCGTCCCACTGGGTGGCCGCCCCCCACTGGCCGGTGGTGTCCCACGCGGCGGCGTCCCAACTGCCGGTCCCCGCGCTCTCCGCGCTCCCGGGCCCCGCGGCGTGCTGCCACGCGCCGGTGACGTCCCACTGGCCGGAGGCGTCGGCTCCCGGCTGGGCGGGAATATGCGGGTACCCGGTGGTGTTCCACCCGGTGGTGTCGTCGGTCCCGGCGGCGCCGGGACCGAACGGACCCACGGAGTACGCGCCGGTGGCGGCGTCCTGGGGATCGACCGGAAGCGCGCCGAAGAGGGGGTCGTCGTCACCGTAGGAGGCGGTGCCGAAGTGGTCGAAGGTGCCGGTGGAGTACCCGTCGTACCCGTCGTATCCGGTGAAGTGCTGCCCGGTGTCCTGCTGCGGAGGGTATGCCGTCCCGTAATCCGGGTAATAGGGAAACGAGGCGTCAGGAGCGGGGACGGCCGTCGGGGACGGTGCCCCCGGCGGGTGCGGGTTGTTCACCACCAACTTCTCTTTCGCCTCGGCAGCAGGAGAATTAGCGGCGACTGTACCGGGCACCCGGCGACGGCGACAATCTTCCGTGGCCTGTGAGGATGACGGGAAAGGGCATTTGGCCGCTTTCGACTGGCTGGGCAGCCGAGACTTGGCCGGGCGTTCGAATAGTTTTCGGTCAGTTCCGGCGGTCTCGGCGGCTCCCGGGCGTCAGGTGCGCGGCCGCAGGCGGGCCTGGCGCGGCACGGCCCCCAGGCGGCCCAGCAGACGGTGACGGCGGCCGACCGCGCTCGGCGGCGGCTCGTCGGCCGCGTCCAGCGCCTCCCGTACGCCCGCGGCGACGGCCCGGTGCACCGGCAGCGCGAGGTGCCCGATCCCGGTCAGGCGCACGTCGCGCGCCGTGAGGTCCGGGTGGTCGACGCGGGCCGTCTCCACCGGGATCATCCACTGGTCCGCGTCGCTCCAGAAGCTGACGAACCGGGTGCGGCAGCCCGGCGCCGGGCTGCGCAGCTCGGCTATCACGTCGGAGTCCGGGCGCATCTGCCGCACGAGCGGGTGGGCGGACAGCAGCGGCGCGGCCCGGGTGCCCGCGTGCGGGGTGCCCAGCGTGACCAGAGTGTGCACACGCGCGTCCCCGCCCAGCCGCTGGACGTAGTAGCGCGCGATGAGGCCGCCCAGGCTGTGGCCGACGACGTCGACCCGGGCCTGGCCGGTGCGCGCGCAGATCTCCTCCACGTGGTGGCCGAACAGGGCGGCGGCGGTGCGCACGTCGGCCGTGAGCGGCGAGTAGTTGAGAGCCAGGACGTGCTGGCGGCCGAGCTGGCGCAGCGAGCGGCGCAGCAGCACGAACACGGAGCGGTTGTCGATGAAACCGTGCAGCAGCAGGACGGGCCGGTGCCCCTGGCCCGCGTCGGACGGACCCGGCGCCGGGTCGGGCGGCGGAACGGCGGGCGGCCGCTCCTGGGTCAGGCCGGTGGGATACACCAGCGCGTGCCCGGCGAGCACCGCCAGGTCGTAGGCGGTGGCCCGAAGCCGTGCCAAGGCCAGCATGTCGACCTCCCCACTGGCGCGCGGAGACGGCGCTGTCCCGCACGGCCCTCGGGGGTAGCCGTGGCCGGGGCCGGGGCGCCGCCCCTCACCGCCGCCGCCCGCGCGGCTCACGGCGGGCGGGGCGGACGGCGCGGCGGTCCCTCGCCGCGGCTCCCCTCGCACCGCTTCCGGGGACCGCCCGCCGCGGGGGCGGCGGCGGTGACCGGAGCGATGCGTGATGAATGTGTCCCACCAGTGATTTTGCACCCTTGGTGCGATTCGCGAAACCGTTCGGTGCGAGATGCTGTAGGTGCGGAGGGCACGCCTCCCGCGCGCTCTCGCGGGGGCTCTTCCGCGCGCGGGCGGCGGTGTGGCGGCCACGCGCCGCGCGCCAGGTCCGCGGCCGTCCTACGAGGGTGATGGAGGCAGAGTGATGGGTGTGACCGGTCCGATCCGCGTGGTGGTGGCCAAGCCGGGCCTCGACGGCCACGACCGGGGGGCGAAGGTCATCGCACGTGCCCTGCGCGACGCCGGCATGGAGGTCATCTACACCGGGCTCCACCAGACCCCGGAGCAGATCGTGGACACCGCGATCCAGGAGGACGCCGACGCGATCGGCCTGTCGATCCTGTCCGGCGCGCACATGACGCTCTTCGCGAAGGTGCTCGAACTGCTGCGGGAGCGGGACGCGGAGGACATCAAGGTGTTCGGCGGCGGCATCATCCCGGACGAGGACATCCCGCTGCTGAAGGAGCGGGGCGTGGCGGAGATCTTCACCCCCGGCGCGTCGACGACCGCGATCGTCGACTGGGTCCGCGAGCACGTACGCCCGGTGCCCGCGTAACCGGCACGGCCCCGGCGGGACGGGCTCCGGCCGGTCGTGGGGCCGAACGTCGGCCGGGCAACCGGTCGGCCGCGGGCGGGCGGATCCTGCTGGTCGTGGGCCGAGCGTTGGCTGTGGGGCGGGGCGTTGGCTGTGGGCCGGCGTTCGCTGTACGGCCGGGGCGGGCGTTCGCGCCCGGGTGGACGCGTCGGGCGACCCTCCGCCGGAGCCCGCGGTGTCCGGCACCCGTGCCTGAAAGCGGGCTGCCTGCCGGGCAGGGCGCAGGGCGTCGGTCGGTGTAGGAGCGGGTCGGGCGTGGGCGGTGCCGGGACGCGAGCGGCACAGCCGAACCGGCGGGTGGTGAAGAGTGGGCCGGTGCCGTGCGGACCTGTCCCGCGGGCCTCTGCCGTGTGGCCCTGTGCGCGGTCTGTGCTGGGCCGCCTTGCGCCGTATGGGCCTGCGCCGTACGGGCCTGTCCCAGGCGGACCTGCCCCGCGTGGCCTTGTGCCGTGCGGAACCGGGCCCGCGCCGGGGCACGGGTCGGTGGCCCGGGGCAGCGGCACGTCCCGTCGCGCCCCCCGCGCGCGGCCGAACGTACCGGGCCCCGACACTCCGCCCCCTGACCCGGCGGCCCCCGGTCCGGGGGCGGTCCTCGGTCCGGCGGCCCCCGGACCGGGGACCGCCGGACCGGCGGTCCCCGGGAGTGGCGGTCCTCGGCGTGGCGGGCGGTGCGGCCGGTCATACCGGCGGCCCGTCCGGAGCGGGCGTCGCGGCGGCCTCCGGTAAGCCCGCCAGCTCCCGGTGCATGACCGCCCGCAGCCGCAGCGTGCCCACCAGGCGGCGGAAGGCCTCCGACCAGTACCCGCCCGCGCCGGGCGCGCCGTCCTCCGGCTCCTCGGGCACCGCCGTCAGCATGTCCAGCCGGTCGGCCTGCGCCGGGTCCAGACAGCGCTCGGCCAGGCCCATGACCCCGCTGAAGCTCCACGGGTAGCCGCCCGCGTCCCGGGCGATGTCGAGCGCGTCCACGACGGCCCGGCCCAGGTCCTCGGACCACGGCACCCCGCACACGCCCAGCAGCCGGAAGGCGTCCGACAGTCCGTGGGCGGAGATGAAGGCCGCCACCCACGCGGCCCGCTCCTCGGGCGGGAGAGCCGACAGCAGGCGCGCCGGGTCCCGCCAGGTGTCGGTGTCGCCCGGCGCGCCGTCCCCGGTCCCGGACGGTACGGGCGGGCGCGTCGGCGCGCCGAGGAGCGCGCGGGACCACTCGGCGTTCCGCTGCCGGACGGCCGCCCGGCACCAGGCCGCGTGCAGGTCGGCCCGCCAGTCACCGGCGACGGGCAGCGCCACGACCTCCGCGGCGCGGCGCCCGCCGAACCACTCGGACCACTGGTCGAGCGGTGTGGCCTCCACCAGCTGACCCAGCCACCAGGAGCGCTCGCCGCGGCCCATGGGCGGCCGGGGCACCACGCCGTCGCGCTGCATGCCGCTGTCGCACTCCTCCGGGGCCCGCACCGCGATGCGGGCCGCGTCGCCCGCGCCGTCCGGTGCCGCCTGCGGGGCCTCCTCCAGGAAGACGCAGGCGCGGGAACGCCCGGCCATGCGGGCGGCGAACGCGGAGCCGGGCAGCGCGGACAGCAGCTCGGCGGCGGTGGCGCGCACGTTCCGACTGCGGTCGGACAGGGCCTGCTCCAGGAACGGCTCGTCGCCTGGCGACAGGTCGTCCCGCAGCGAGTCCAGGAACATCAGCCGGTCCTCGGCCCGCTCCGTGGCCCAGGTGGCGGCCAGCAGCGCGAGCCCGGCGGCCGGGTCCCGGTGCCGGACCGCCGCCAGCAGCGAGACCCGCTCGGCGAACAGCCCCTCCTCCCACTGGCGGCGCACCGCGTCGTCCACGACACCGGAGCCGTCGGCGCGAGCCCCGGACCCCGTCGCCGACGCCTCATCCGCTCCCCCGCCGGGCGGGGCGTCCCGGCCGGGCACGGCGGACGGGCCGGGCATGGCGGACGCTTCGGCGCCACGCGGCCGCGCGCCTTCGCCCGGCGGGGCGCCCGGGGACGGGTCCCCGCCGGGTGCGGCGGAGGCGTCGGGCGCGGTGCCGGACCCGGCGGCGCTCCCCGG
>NZ_JAVSCF010000135.1:0-17245 GCF_031932565.1 Streptomyces sp. B1866 | reverse complement strand
ACGGGCGGCGCGTCAGGGCTGACCGGCGGAGGTCAGGGCTGACCGCCCGGGGATCAGGTCAGGACTGACCGGCGGCGGGCCCCGGACCCGGGGCTCACGGCTCCCGTCCCTGGGCGGGCGGCGCGTCCAGCGGACAGTGCAGCCGGTGCCGGGCCGGTGGGCCGGCCGGCGCCGGGCGGGGCCCGCGGAGGGCGACCGCGGACAGCGCCCCGGCGGCGACGCACAGCCCGGCGCAGATCAGGCTCGCGGTGTGGAATCCGGCCGAGAACCGCGCCGGGTCGGCGTAGGCGGCGCTGGTGATGCCGGCCGCGGCGGGCAGCACGGCGACGGCGACGAGCCCGGCGGCCCGGGCCACGTCGTTGTTGACCGCCGAGGCCATGCCGGCGTGCCGGGCCGGGGCGGCGGCCAGCACGGTCGCGGTCAGCGGCGCGACGGTCGCGGCCAGCCCGAAGCCGAAGACGACGACGGCGGGCAGCACCTCGGTCACGTAGTCCCCGGTGCGGCCGACGCGGAGGAACAGCAGCATCCCCAGGCCCACGAGTACCGGCCCGAGGCTCATCTGCGGGCGCGGCCCGATCCGGGTGGCGAGGCTGCCGGACCGGGCGGACAGCACGAGCATCAGGGCGGTGGCGGGCAGCAGCGACACGCCCGCCTCCAGGGCGGTGTAGCCCGACACCTGCTGAAGCTGGAGGGGCAGCAGGAACATGACGCCGCTGAGCGCGCCGTACAGGATGAACGTCACGACGTTCGTGGCGGTGAACGCGGCCGAGGAGAACAGGCCGAGCGGCAGCATCGGCGCGGCCGTACGCCGCTCCCAGGCCACGAACGCCCCGGTCAGCAGCGCGCCCCCGACCAGGGTGACCAGCACGGCGGGGCTGTCCCAGCCGCGTGCCGGGCCCTCGATCAGCCCGTAGGACAGCCCGGCGAGCCCGGTGGCGATGAGCGTGGCGCCGACGGTGTCGACGGGCCCGGTGGCGGCCGGGTCGCGGGACTCGGGCACGTACCGCCGGGCCACGACGACCACCGCGACGGCGACCGGCAGGTTGATGGCGAAGATCAGCCGCCAGGACGCGGCCTGCACCAGCAGCCCGCCCAGAAACGGCCCCACGGCGGTGGCCACCCCGCTCAGCCCCGACCAGGCGCCGATGGCCCGGCCCCGGTCCTCGGGCCGGAAGGACGCCTCAAGAATGGCCAGGCTGCCGGGCGCGAGCAGCGCGGCGCCGACGCCCTGGAGCGCGCGGGCGGCCACGAGAACCGGAGCGTTCGGGGCCACGCCGCACAGCACCGACGCGAGCGCGAACCAGACGGTCCCGACCACGAACAGCCGCCTGCGCCCGTACCGGTCGCCGAGCGCCCCGGCGACCAGCAGCAGCCCGGCCAGCGTCAGGGTGTACGCGGTGACGACCCACTGAAGGGTGGTCAGCCCGGTGCCGTAGTCGCGCCCGATGGCGGGCAGCGCGATGCCGACGACGGTCGCGTCGATGGAGGCCATCGCGGACCCGAGCACGGTCGCGAGCAGCACCCACCGCCCCCGCGCGTCGGCGTAGGAGAGCACGACGTCGGCGCCCTCACCGGGCCCGGGCGGCGGCCCGGAGGTCGTTCCTGCGGTCGGACGGCTCGTCATGGGCTGGCGTCACCTGTCGTGGGCCGGTGCGCGGGCGGAAGGCCCGGCAGGGGTGCCCTGATGGTGCCACGCCGACCTGCGCACGGCTTCGCCGCCGGTCCGCGAAGGCCGGCGGGCCGACCGTTTGCCTCGGCCAGGACCACCCGGCCAGGCTACGAGCCTTCAAGGCTGTCGTGGGCCGCCGCGGTACGCATCGCCAAGGCGGCGCCCAGGCAACGGACCGCCTCCGGCCGTAACCCTTCACGGAACCGCTGCCGCTCGGGCGACCGCGGACCGGCGATGGCCCTGGGCAGTGAGGAAGCATCAATGCCATGTCTGACTACATAAGTTGGCTGCGCTCACATGTCGGTCCTGCCCCGATCCAGCTCGTCTTCGCCGCGGTCTGCGTCGTTGACGAAGACCGGGTGCTCCTCCAACGCCGGGGAGACGACGGCGCCTGGGGCTTCCCCGGCGGCGCCGTCGAACTCGGGGAGTCCGCCGAAGAGGCCGCGGTCCGCGAGGTCGGGGAGGAAACCGGGCTCGACGTACGGGTCACCGAACTGCTTGGCATATACACCAAATACTGGCACACCTACCCGAACGGAGACAGGGCCCAGCCCATCACGGCGTTCTTCCGCGGCACACCGATCGGCGGAAGCCTGCATGAGACCGACGACCGTGCCGGGGCACCGCCTGGCGCCGAGACGCTTGAAGTGCGCTACTTCCACCTCGATGCCCCGCCACAGCCCCTCACCAACCAGCAGCACGCGGACGCCCTGGCGGACCTGCGCGCTGGACGCAGCGCCGTCCATCGCTGAACGGGCACTTCCCCGGACCCGGGTCGAGGAGGCTGACCTGCGCCGATGCCCCGAGACCACCGGTGACCCAGCGGAGACGCCTTCCAGCGCTTCGCACCGGTCGCCGGTGGTTTCCGGGCTCGTGTGCCCTGGATGTGCCTTCGTCGGAGCCGCTCCGGGCTCTGCCAGGCTTGCCTGGGACGGTACGAGGCCGGATGGAGTGCAGAATGCCGGAGGAGGCGGGAGAAGCCGAGCCCTTCACGCGGGACGGGCTGCGGCCGGTGTGTGGGATCTGCCCGTCGCTGCGGTTTCCTGGCGGCGGCTTCGACGTGGTCGAGCGGCCGTCGCGGGAGTGCCCGTTCGACGCGGAAACCGGTTTCCGGTTTACGGCGGGTGGGGTGCCGGTGTGTGTGCATCCGGAGCGGGTGGGACTTCCGGCGGCGCCGTACGCGACGGAGGGGTTGCCACTGCCGTGGCTGGCGCCGCCGCCGTCGGAGCGTGCGGGATTCGTGGGGTGGTTCCGGGCGGCGTTGACCGCGGCACCGCCCGACGCGTGCTCGCAGGTGATCGAGCAGGCCGCGGCCTTCCTGCGCGCGGAGGATCCGCAGGTGGACGTCGCGGCGATGCTGCGGGAGGCGCTGAGCTGACGAGCTCGTCAAAGGTGATGTTGCGCTGGCAAGTCGATCGAAGCGAACCCGTTACCACGGTGGAGGGCGTCCGCGCCGAACCGGCCGACGACTACTGGGCCACGCCCGACGGAGTAAGGAGGCCGGAGCCAGCCGCCCCGCTACGACGCCTTCAGCAGGCTGTCCGCCTTCCACTTGAGGATCGTGTGACGGGGGCGCCGGGCTGACCTGCGCCGATGCCCCGAAACCACCGGTGACCAGCGAAAACGCCTCTCAGCGCTTCGCACTGGTCACCGGTGGTTTCCGGCCTCGTGTGCCCTGGATGTGCCCCGTCGAAGGCTCTCGCCTGACCATGCGCTGGCCCTCTACGAGCGGCGCGGCATCAGCGACGCAGAGGGCTGTAGAACCGCTCTGGTGGCTGGTGGCCCTTGCTCCCCGTGTGTCGGCTGCCTGCGCCAGGGGAGCGCCTACCGGAGCAGCGTCTCGTCCAGGTACGCCTGAACCGGCTCGTAGAGGCCGTAGGGCACGTACTCCGGGATCTCGGCGTGCGCGCACCACGCGAGTTCGGCGAGTTCCTCGGTGTCCGCCACGTGGGCGGTGCCGGAGACCACGTCGCATGCCGTGTAGGACATGAGCCTCTGTGTCTTGGGGTGCACGCGCTCGCCGAGGAGCTTGGCTGGGGCGACCTTCAGGCCGACCTCCTCGAACGTCTCACGGACGGCCGCTTCCGCCGCCGACTCACCCGGTTCGATCTCCCCTGCGGGGAACTGCCACGAGAGCTGGCCTTCCTTCACCCGGCGCCGGACCATCAGGACCCGCCCTTCGTGGACGATGATCGCGGCCGAGATACCCGGGCGGTCGTCAGCCGCAGGCTCCGTCATGGTCTCCTCCAAGGCGGTCAAGATCGGTGGAAAGATCCTATGGGTGGGGATGAAGCGGCTCACCGCGTTTCTCGGCGCCCACATCACGTCCACGTTCTCTACGACGTCACCGTTTCTGGCCTCACCGGCCAGGTACTCACACAGGAAGTACTCGCAGTGCACCCCGGTGACAGGGTGGACGCGGCTGCCGAGCCCTTGCCGGACGGCGCAGTGCACTCCTGTCTCGTTCAGGGTCTCGCGGACGGTGGCTGTCTCCGGCCGCACTCCGGGCTTGATCACTCCTGCGGGGAACTGCCACGTGAGCCCGGAGGAGTCGGCATCGCGACGGCAGACCATCAGGACATCGTCCTCGCGGATCACGACGGCGATCGCGACGCGAAGCGCCTGGGGCGCGGGCTCGCCGATCTCCGTGCCCTGGCCGCTGCTGTCTTCGCCCGAGGCCAACATCGCGAACCGCTTGCGCACCGATGGCGCTGCCCTCTCGTGCACCTCGTCCAGGAGCTGCTGCATCTCGGCCCGGGGCACGATGCCGGGATCGGCGTGCCACGTGGCGACGGTACGGAGTGCGATGCCCAGATGGTTGGCGAAGGCTTCGTTGGTCATACGGAGAGCCGACTGGAGCGCGCAGGCGTAGCGGCCGCTCCAGATGCCGATCACTTCCATCAGCGCCTCCGACGTCTCCCTCGTAGGTGCCGTGCACGGCAGGTGCATCGCCGCTGCGTGCTCGATGCACTGCCCGTTCATAGTGGGCCGACCGCCGAGCCGGTTGACTCATATACACGCAGTCCAAGGCCGCCACCGGCCTCGCCGCACCCACGGCGGGGCGGGTGGGGTCCCAGCTCGCCGAAGAGGAACCAGCACGCCGGACTCGCAGAGTCTAGTGCGAAAGCCTTCAGCGGACCGACGAGTTGGGACACCGGACCGAGGACGTGCATGGCCGCGCCTCTCACGGCCGCCTCGTCACATGAGCGGTCTTGAGGCTGCGGTTGAAGATCGCCGTCCGGGCGGGCAGGCTGCTCGTCCGCCCGGACGGTCAGGCGGCCCGCCCCGAGTCAACCTCCCGCTGCTGAAGCGGACCGCGAACCGCACCGAATCCGTGGAGGCCCAAGGATGGACACCGCATCACGCAATCAGACGGACGCGGCCCCGACTGGCACTCGACGCTCTGCCGCCAGCGACAGCGGCGAGGCATCGGTTCCCGAGTGGCCGACTGACGGCACTCTCGTGACCGATGTCAGGACCGGCCGCAAGGGGAAGGTGCAGCCATGGCCGTACTCGTCGGCCAGCGTGCCCTCCCACGTCTGGCTGCGACCGGTGGGTGGCGGGCGCGAGTGGACGGCGAAACTCTCGGATCTCCGCCCCGTCGACGGCGAGGACGAGGCATGAAACCGCTTGCACTATGGGGGCGCTTCACGTGGGCTTCGGGCACCTGCTTTCGGTGCGACCGAGTCGGAGTCGAGGTCGCGGTCATCGGGTCCATCACGGCGCGGGGCATCGAGGTGGATGTACGTGCCTGTCGCGCGTGTGTCTTCCACCTGGAGCAGTTGCACTGGACGCTCGTCATGCGGGACCACAGCGGCTCCTCGGGCGCTGGGATCCAGCCCCGAGCGGGGCCGGTAGCAGCCGTCGAGCCGGTTGGCGGCGTGGACCACGCGCGGAGCCATCCCCCGCATGGAGCGGATTCGGCGCCGGGTCCGCAGCCGGAGCGGCGTTGGTCGCGAAGAGCGACGCGGGCGCCCGGCCGACATCGCCTGCGGTAGGTCGCCCGTCAGACGATGACCGCCCTTCCAGCACCGGTAGCCTCAGTCGGTGACGGCGCTTACTGCCCGTCATTCCGCATGCCCGTAGCTGAGAGGGAACCGATGCCCCCCAACCAGGAACCGACGCCGGAGCGCACTCTCGTGCTCCTCAAGCCCGACGCGGTGGTCCGCGGCTTCGCCGGGAAGATCATCAGTCGATTCGAGGACGCGGCGCTGAAGATCGTCGGTGTCAAGATGAAGCAGATGGACGCGGAGTTCACCCGGCGCCACTACTTCGACCTGGAGGAGCGGCTCGGCTCCGAGGTCTACAACTTCACCGCCGCGTTCATGCAGCAGGGGCCGGTTATCGCGCTCGTGCTGGAGGGCTTCGACGCGGTCGCCACGGTCCGCAAGATCGTCGGGAGTACCTATCCCAACGAGGCTCCGGCTGGCACGGTGCGGGGAGACTTCTCGCACTACGGCAAGGCCGCCAGCATCGCCTCGGGGAAGGCGGTGGCGAACCTGGTCCACGCTTCCGGCAACAAGGAGGAGGCCGACCAAGAGGTGGAGCTGTGGTTCGACAAGGACGAGCTGCACGAATACCGGACACTCGCGGAGATCTACACCTACTGAGCGCAGTCGGCGTCACCGACGGAACGTCGGCGCGTTGAGCACCACCGAGGCACCACCGCACAAGAGAGGGCAGCATGACCAACCAGACCCGCCTCGCTTCCGTCGGCGAGTTGGAGAGCAGCTTCCAGCGGGAACTGGCGACGGACCGCTGGGCCGCGGCTGAAACCGCGTACGCGCTCGCCGTGCTCAACCGTGACGGAGGCGACTGGCCCCAATCCCGCGAATGGGTGAAGCAGTGCCTGCGGCTGCTGGAGGGCTTCCCGAGCGAGACACTGGAGCAGGTCGCCACCACCCGTCTCTCGGTGGGCGGCGTCCCGCTCCCCACCTACCTGCACGACGGTGTCGTACGCGACCGCTTCGGCGAGACCGCCTGACGCACACATCCCCTTACTGACGTACGACACGGCGGTGCGGTCGAGCACGGCCCGCTGACCGCACCGCCCAGTTCCTCTTCCCCCGTATCGCCGCATCCGGACCATGCGGGCCCGCCTCACCTGGTTCGGGCGGATCACCCATGCCTACTGCAAGGAGAAGAGAGCATTGGCCATCGAGATCGAGATGCGCGCCCGGTTCGACAGGGAAGCCCATGACCGGCTCCTCTCGCACCTGGCGCGGGACGGAGAGGACCTGGGCTGTGACGACAAGCACATCTACTTCTACGTCCTGCCCGACAAGCTGTTGAAGGTCACCGACAATACCGCCTCTGGCTCAGCGAAGATCACGCTCAAAGACAGCAAGATCGGCCAGGGCGCGGCCTTCCCCGAGACCGAGATCGCCATTACTCGCGAGGACGTCCCGGCTGCCGTCCGTATCTTCAACGCCCTCGGCTTCGAGGCCGAGATGCACGAAGCGTTCAACCAACGCCGCAACTTCCGTTACCACGGAGTCGAGATCGCCGTGAAATGGAGCGAGGCGTGGGGGCACCACGCGGAGTTCGAGGTACTGCTCGATGACTCGGCGAGCGCCGCCGCACAGGAGGAGGCTGTCGCGCGCATCCGAACGGTCGCCGAGGAACTGGACGTGACGCTGATGAGCGAGCAGGAACTCGCCGCCTTCACCGCCGCCTTCGAGGCCGCCGAGCGGGACCGCAAGGAGCAGGGGCAGCGCGCCGCCCATCCCGCGCCCGAAAGCTGAGCCGTCCGCCTTCGCAGACCGCCGAGGAGGTGGGCCTGATGAGCACGCCCCTGCCGACCGGCAGCCTAGTCGAGTTGGCTGCGCGCAAGCAGTTACCGCACCACCAGTTCACCGACCACGCCACACTGCGCTGGATCGAATCGAACCGGCCGGACTTCCCCGAC
Organism: Streptomyces sp. B1866; assembly: GCF_031932565.1. Classification (NCBI taxonomy): domain Bacteria; kingdom Bacillati; phylum Actinomycetota; class Actinomycetes; order Kitasatosporales; family Streptomycetaceae; genus Streptomyces; species Streptomyces sp. B1866. The sequence goes on along the minus strand of NZ_JAVSCF010000135.1, from coordinate 9,668 downwards.
GACTCGCCCCTGCTCCTCCGTTCCGCCTCGCAACGGCTGCTCCACCGGTGTGCACTCCCCGCCCACTGGCTGGCCGAGCCCAAAACCACCGATTCGCTGCACGGAATCCGCCACGGTATGCGCACGGCGGTCCTGGCGGCCCTGCTGGCCGAGTCCGCAGGTATGGATGAGGAAGACACCGCCACACTCATCGTGGCTGCGGCGGTACACGACTGCCGCCGTCTCCACGACAAGGACGACCGCGGGCACGGCGCCCGTGCGGCGCGCTGGCTCACCGAGAACCAGGACACCGTCTGGAGCCACTTCGGCCTCACCCCGATACCGAGGCATGTAGGCCGGGCTGCCGTCGCCGTACGCCTGCACGATCTGCCGTACGCCGCCTTCAGTGCCGACGACCGAGCGGACCACGCCCGCTCCGAGCAGATCAGCGATCTCCTCAAGGCGGCGGACGCGCTGGACCGGTACCGGCTGCCGAAGCTGAGCTGGTGGCCGGACTCGGCTCACGTCCGCGCGAACGCCTTCGACCAGTTGCGCACGACCGCCTTCGACCTGGTCGTGTCTTCCGAAGCTGCCCACCTGGCCGGAGCCGAGAGCGCCGAGGCGGTCTTCACGGCCCTCGAACAGCGGGAGCTGATCACCTGATGGACTTCATCGACGCCTACCAGCAGTGGGCCGACGCGCACGTGTTCTACGGAACGGCCCACATCCCCGGCCCCGCCACGCACGCCGACCCACTCGCCGATCGGGCGGCGGCGTGGGAAGCCCGACTCGTGGAGGAGACCCCCAACGGGCGGCTTCTCCGGCACAACGCGCTCTTCGACGCCCTCACCAGGGGCGGGAAGCTGCATCTGCTGCACGTCACCCACGCGCTGGAGCAGATCAGCGAACACGGCATCCTCTACCCCTCCGGTGGCTGTCTGGTCGGCAGCATCTACTGCGCACCGCTCAGCGTGAGCGGAAGCGGCTTCCGCATGCACAACCTCGCCGCCTACGTACTCACCAAGGAGGCACCGGCCTTCGTCGCGAAGGTCGGCGAGCCAGGCAGCGCACCCACCCCGCTGATCTTCGAGGTGAACCTCCCGCCCCAGGCGTACCGAGGGCTTGCCGGTGTGGACTACCTGCGCCTGGGGTCCATCCACCTGGAAATCTACCGCCGCCTCGAATATCTTCTGTCCAAGGCAGAGCGGCACCAACTGCGCGAGACGATCGTCAGCAGGACGAAGAACTCCACGGCCTTTCTGGCCCTCACTGCGGCGATCGTTTACCAGAGCGCCTCCGTGCGGCCGGAGCAGTTCCTACGGCTACTGGACGAGACGATCCCTCGCCTGCCGATCCTCGGCTACCTGTACTTCGAGGCGTTGGCCGAGTATCTGATGCTGCACTCTACGACGGCACAGACCAAGGAACGGGCCGAGCGCGGAGAGTTCAACAACTGGCTTTACAAGGAGATGCTTTTCGAGTCGTTCCCGCACATGTCAGGGAAGTTCGACCTCGCGAAGTTCCGGCCTTCCCCGAGCGAGTTGGACTCGCTCATCGCGCGAATCGATCACACGATTGATACTGGGCATGCCCGCGCCTATCTCACCGAGCGCATCAGCTTCCTGGTCGCGGCCCGACTGTTCACTCCCGGCGAGGTCCCGGAAGCCTGGCACCACACCCGCTGGGAGTTCGACAGCCTGTCCGGTCAATTCGGCCCGTTACTGGGACACCTGATCCACCGGGAACTGCGGACCTTCGGACGCTACCCGGATTTCTACTTCTACTTCGATCAGCACAAGGCGCTCCAGGCGTGGAACTACTGGAACCACATGGACATCGTGACGCCATTCAACGGGACGATTCCCAAGGGTGAGATAGGCATCAATCCCGCATACCCGGAACTCGACTACCGCATATGGCGTGCCGAGCAGGACGACACGGGGCGCCTCCATCCAGCCGAGCAACTGGACCTGACCATCGCTCCCAGGCTCGTGGACATCAAGTACACCCTGATGCGCAACAACCAATGGACAGAGCCCGCCACTGCGGCCGCGTGACACCGGTAAGCCGATTAAGGACTCGCCGCTGATGAAGTACCTCGATACGACCACTTCCGCGATCGATGACCTCAGTAAGCAGATCGCCGACCTCCTCCGGAACCCCGCAATCTCCCATGGCCTGGCTCGGACTCTGCGCGCCACCGCAAAGGAGGTAGGGCTCTATCGGAACCACCGCGCCAGCCAGAAGGCATGGCCCGACGGCCGGATCGATGAAGCACCGACGAAGGTGCAGATAGGCGGCGGCGCTCATCGCATCGATGGCTTCTACAACATCGATGCCGTGCCGCCTGCCGACCTCCTGTGGGACGTACGCGAGGGAATACCTCTACGGGACGCCACCGTGCGATTCCTGTTCTCGGAACACTTCCTGGAACACATCGACTACCCGAGGTCCGCCAAACTCTACGCCAGCGAGGCGTACCGCGTTCTGACACCTGGCGGACAGGTCATCACTGGTGTTCCCGACGCCGCTTTCGTGCTTGACCAGTACCCGGCGCCACCGCAGCAGACCGCCGAAATGATCGAACGGTGGTACTCGAAGCGAAGCTGTCTCGGCGACATCAACACCTACCTCGATCTGATCAACTATGTATTCCGCGACCAAGACGACGATGCCACGTACAACCCTCATTACTGGGCCTATGACCACGAGAAGCTGGTACAACTCTTCACCGAGGCAGGCTTCAGTACTGTCGAGCCCTGGGATTTCGACCCTGCTCTAGCGAATACTAAGCGGGAATGGGGCAGCGTTTACGTCATAGCCCGGAAATAGTGGCTGGCCGCCCGGCCAGCGCCCGCCGCCAAGCCGGTGGACCGCACTGTGGCCGACGAGGCGATCCGCCAATCCCCGCGCGGGAATCCGGATGGCCCGGCAGAGGAGGTCTCACGGCACGACGGGGGCGGACTCCACCGGGCCCTCGGGGTGCTGTGGCTCCCCGGCGGGCACCTCATGGAAGGACTTGTCGACACGCTGATGAACACCACCCCCACCTCGCCCGAAGACCTGCGCGCCCGCCTGCTCGACCTGCTCACCGCCGAAGGAACCCTGACGTCCGACCGCGTCGAGACGGCCATGCGCGAGGTCCCCCGCCACGAGTTCGTGCCCGCCGCCAGCCTTGAGGAGGCGTACGCGGACCAGGCGGTGATCACCAAGCGCGGCAGCGACGGCGCCGCGTTGAGCTGCGCGTCCATGCCGTCCGTGGTGGCCATGATGCTTCAGCAGCTCGACGTCCGCCCCGGCCAGCGCATCCTGGAAATCGGCGCGGGCACCGGCTACAACGCCGCCCTGCTCGCCCACCTGACCGGCAAGGAAGGCCAGGTCACCACCGTCGACATCGACCCCGAAGTCACCGCCGCGGCCGAGAAGGCGCTGGAGGCCACGGGCTACGGCTGCGTGCACGTGACCACCCGGGGCGGGGTGCTCGGCGACTCCGAGCACGCACCCTACGACCGGCTGATCCTCACCGTCGGCGCCTGGGACCTCCCGCCCGCCTGGTGGGACCAGCTCGCCGTGGGCGGGCGCCTGGTGGTGCCCCTGCGCTGGCGCGGCCAGACCCGCTCGGTCGCCTTCGTCCGCGAGGCCGACTCCCTGCGCTCCGACGACGTCGAGCTGTGCGGCTTCGTCCCCATGGTCGGCCAGGACGGAGAACACGACGGCGCCATCGACGAAGGCGGGCACGTCACCCTGTACTGGGACACCGACCAGCCCATCGACCCCGCAGCCCTGCGCGAAGCCCTGAACCAGCCCAGGGCAGAGACGTGGTCCGGTGTGACGGTCGGCCCGTACGACTCCTTCGACGGCGTGTGGCTGCGCCTGACCGCCGCCGAACCCGACACCTGCCGCATCGCCGCCGACGCGACCGCCGTGGAGACCGGGCTGTGCACGCCTGCCATCCCCGTCCGCAGCCCCGCCCTGGCGGAGGGCGACTCGCTGGCGTACTTCGCCGTGCGCCGCCTGAAGCAGGAGGTCGACGGACGCCGCTCGGAACTCGGCGCGTACGGACACGGCCCGGCCGGGCAGCAACTCGCCGACAGGCTATGCGACCAGATCCGCGCCTGGGACACCGACCGCGCCGCCCAACCCGTCATCACCGCCCACCGCGCCCACACCCCCGACGACCGGCTCCCCAGCGGACGAATCATCGACAAGACCTCCACCCGCCTGGTGGTGGCCTTCCGATAGGTGTGGTCGTCCCAGTGGCTCGCAGCCCGCTGGCTCGGCTACGGCGGGCCGTCACCGTGGTCCTCAGAGCGGGCTGACCAGCCGTTTGCGCTGGTCGAAGCTGCCCTGGCCCGCTACGACGCCTTCAGCAGGCTGTCCGCCTTCCACTTGAGGATCTTGTCGAAGCTCACCACCACCCCGCTGCACCCCGGCCGGTCCCGGTAGCGCACGTGGTCGGTCAGGGCCTCGATCAGAAAGAGGCCCCGCCCATGCTCCGCATGGGCTGGGGCCGGCTGCCTCGTCGGGTGCGGTTGCGGTTGGGCGAGGGGCTGGGAGGCGGGCTCGGGGGTGGTGCGCGGGTGGGAGGCGGACGCGGGCTCGGGGCGGCGGTCCGTGGCCGGGGAGAGGGGCTCCTGGAGGGGGGCCGAGAAGCCGGGGCCGGAGTCCGTGACCTCGATGCGGCAGGTGTCGCCGTCGATGAAGGCCGTCACCCGGTAGGCATCGCTCGCGCCGTCGCCGCCCCCGTGCTCGACGGCGTTGGCGCACGCCTCGGACAGGGCGACTGACAGGTCGTAGGAGATGTCCGGGTCGACCCCGGCGGTCTCCATGGTGCCGAGCAGCAGGCGTCTGGCCAGGGGCACGCTCGCCGCTTCGCGGCGCAAGTGGAGAGACCACCAGATGCTCATGCTCCAGCCTCCCTGCCACGCCCACGGCTCGACATACCGTACGTATTGCCTGGCTTGGGGGAGTGTAAGCGTGCGAACCGCGTGACTCCGCTCATTTGGCCGACGCGCGAACGTCGCGAAAGGGTGTAGAGCCGTGTCCAGGTGTGCGGTGGTACGTCCCCGCCGTAGGCAGCCGGACGGCCGGGTGCGATGATATCGCCGCCATGCCTGCCCACCCGCCGTCCGTCCGTCGCCGCCCCCGGGGCCGTCCCCGCCCGGAGGCCGCCGCGCGCTCCGGCGCGCGGCCGCGGGCCGGGGCCGGGCTGCGGGCGCTGCGGGCCGCGCTGTTCACGGCGGTGTGCGTGCCGCTGGCCGCGGCCGGGCACGGGCTCGGGTCGTGCGCGGCGGTGCCGCTGTGGGCGGTCGGCCTGGGGTGCGTCGGGATGTTCGCCGTGGTGGCCCTGCTGGCCGGGCGCGAGCGGGCGCTGCCCGGGATCGCGGCCCTGCTCGCCGGGGGGCAGCTCGCGCTGCACACCCTCTTCGAGGCCGGGCAGCGGCACGCCGCGGGGAAGGTCGGTTTCCGGCCGTACGGCCCGTCCGGCGCGTACGGCCACGGGTCCGACGGCGTGGTCGCCCTCGCGCGGCGGCTGGCGTGCGCCCCCGGGCCGCGGCCGATGAGTGCCGCCGAGGCGCACGCCATCGTCGTACGCAGCGGGATCGACCCCGCGGTCGGCCACCTCGGCCACCTCGGCCACGGCGGTACCGGCGGGACGGGCGCGGCCGGCGGGTCCTCCGCGTGCCCGCCCGCTCTGCTCGTCTCCCTCCTGCCCTCCCTGCCCATGGTGCTCGGCCACCTGCTGGCCGCGGTCGTCGCGGGCTGGCTGCTGCGGCGCGGCGAGGTCGCGGTGTGGCGGGTGGTGCGGCTGTCGGCCGAGTCGGCGCGGTCGGCGCGCGGCGCGGCCGAGGAGGCGCTCGTACGGGCGCTGCGCACCGCTCTGCGGCTGGTACGGGCGCTGCGCGCCGGGCTGCCGGGGGCGCCGCCGCGCGTGCCGGGCGCGGGCGCGTACGGGCACGGGCGGCGTGAGCCGGGGCCGCGGGCCCTGGTGCTCCAGCACAGCGTGATCAGGCGAGGGCCGCCCGCGTACGGCCTCGCGGCCTGACGCGACGCGCTCCGGCACGGCCGGGGGCGGCCGCGCGGGTCGCCGCGTCCGCCACCGGAAACCGGTCATCCGGCCGTCCGGTCCGGTCATCCGGTCCGGTCGTCCGGCCATCCGGTCCTACCGACTATTTCGCCTGGAGCGCTCTCAATGCACCCGACCCGCGTCCGTCGCGTCCGTCGTGTTCTTCCCGTTCCCGCTGCCCGTCGCGCCCTGTTCGTCGCCGCCTGCGCGGCCGGCGCCGGGCTGCTCGCCGCCGCGCCCGCCCTCGCGCACGTCACCGTCCAGCCCAGGCAGGCCGACAAGGGCAGCTACAGCGTCATCAATTTCAAGGTGCCCAACGAGCGGGACAACGCCGCTACCGTGCAGCTCGACGTCACCTTCCCCGCCGACCACCCGCTCACCACGGTGATGCCGCAGCCGGTGCCCGGCTGGCAGGTCAAGGTCACCAAGAGCAAGCTCGACAAGCCGGTCGAGTCGCACGGCGAGCAGATCACCGAGGTGGTCAGCCGGGTCGTGTGGAGCGGCGGGCGGATCGAGCCGGGCACCTTCCAGCAGTTCCCGGTGTCGGTCGGCAAGCTGCCCGAGGACACCGACCGGCTCTTCTTCAAGGCGCTCCAGACCTACTCCAACAAGGAGGTCGTGCGCTGGATCCAGGAGCCGCGCGAGGGCCAGCCGGAGCCGGACAACCCCGCGCCCTCCCTCAAGCTCGTCTCCGCGCCCGACGAGGACGACGACCAGCACGGCGGCCACGCGGCGGCCGAGGCGGCGGACGGTGACGACGGCGGCGGCGACACCACCGCGCGCGTGCTCGGCGTCGTCGGCATCGTCGTGGGCGCGGGCGGCGTCGCCTTCGGCGCCCTCGCCTGGCGGCGGCGCACCGGCTGAGGCGGGCCCGTCCCGGCCGGCAGGTTCGCAGGCCGGGTCCGGGCCGTACGGCTGGTCCGTACGGCCCGGGCCCGGCCCGCCGCCCGGCTCCCACCCCCGTCTCCCCCGACCACGGAGAAATCGGCTCCCATGCCCACGCGTACCACCCTCACGGCCGCCGCCCTCGCGGCCGCCGCCGCGCTCACCCTCACCGCCTGCGGCGGCTCCGGCGACGACGACGGCAAGCCCCTGGCCGACGTCGAGGCGTCCGCCAAGACCGCGGCCGCCATCGCCCTCGACCAGCCCAAGGCCAAGCCCGACCTGATCCTCACCGACACCTCCGGCAAGCCGTACGACCTGATCAAGCAGACCGCCGGGCGCCCCACCCTCGTCTACTTCGGCTACACCTACTGCCCGGACGTCTGCCCGGTGATCATGAGCGACATCGGCATCGCCGCGCAGAAGCTGCCCAAGGCCGAGCGTGAACGGCTGCGGGTCGTGTTCGTCACCACCGACCCCGCGCGTGACACGCCCCAGCGGATGCGCCAGTGGCTCGACGCGCAGGGCGGGCAGGACTTCGTCGGCCTGACCGGCAGCTTCGACACCATCCAGGCCGCCGCCCGGCCGCTGGGGATCCTCGTGGAGAAGCCGAAGAAGGAGAAGGACGGCAGCGTCACCGTCAACCACGGCGCCCAGGTGGTCGCCTTCTCGCCCAAGGACGACCAGGGCCACTGGATCTACGGCACCGACACCACCGCCGAGCAGTACACCAAGGAGCTGCCGAAGATCGTCAAGGGGGAGAACCCGTGACGGCGGCCCGCGCGACCGCCGCCGCGCTCGCCCTCGGCGCGTGCGCCGTGCTGTCCGCCTGCGGGGGCGACGGAGGCGGTGCGGGGCGGCCCGAGCTGTCCGTCAGCGGCGCGTACATCCCGCAGCCGCCCATGGCCGACATGGCCGCGGGCTACCTGACCGTACGCAACACCGGGCGCGCCGCCGACACCCTGACCGCCGTGACCAGCCCGCTGTCCCGCGACGTCACGCTGCACACCACCACGGGCACCCGGATGCGGCAGGTCGGTTCACTGCCGGTCCCGGCGGACGGCGAGCTGCGGCTGGCCGGCGGCGGCTCGCACCTGATGTTCGCCGGGCTCGCGCACCGGCCGGAGGTCGGCGAGAAGATCCGCCTCACGCTGCGCTTCGCGGTGTCCGCGCCGCTCACCGTCACGGTGCCGGTCCAGCCGCTGACGTACCGGCCGGGGGGTTGAGGTCCATGGGGTGGCTCCCGGGAAATCGTCGTCACGCGCGGGAGGGCGTTTCCGGGCGCGCGCCCCGCGCGGCGCGGCCCCTGCCGCTGCTCGGCGCGCTGCTCGCCGCCCTCTTCGGCCTGCTGGCCCTCGGCGCCACCCCGGCGGCCGCGCACGCCGCGCTCACCGGCACCGACCCCGCCGACGGCTCGGTGCTCCAGACCGCGCCCCGCCAGGTCTCCCTCACCTTCTCCGAGGGCGTGCTGCTGTCCGCCGACTCGGTGCGCGTGCTCGACCCGCGCGGGCGGCGCGTGGAGGACGGCCGGGCCCGGCACCTGGACGGCAGGTCGAACACGGCCGCCGTCGCGCTGCACGCCGGGCTGCCCGACGGCACGTTCACGGTCGCCTGGCAGGCGGTGTCGGCCGACAGCCACCCGGTGGGCGGCGCGTTCACCTTCTCCATCGGCGCCCCGTCCAAGACCACCGTGAAGATCACCGGCGTACGGCCGGACGGCACGGTGGAGACGGTGTACGGGGCCGGGCGGTACGCCGCCTACGCCGGGTTCGCGCTGCTGGTGGGCGGCTGCGCCTTCGCCGGGCTCGCCCGGCCGACCCGGCAGGTGGCGCGGGTGGCGGTCGGGGGCTGGGCCGCGCTGTTCGCGGCGACGCTGCTGCTGTTGCTGCTGCGCGGCGCGTACACCGGCGGCAAGGGCGTCGGCGCGGCCTTCGACCTCGGCGGCCTCGGCGACGTGCTGTCCACCAAACCGGGCGCGGCCCTGCTGTCCCGGCTGGTGCTGCTCGCGGCGGCGGCGGTCTTCCTGGCCGTCCTGTTCGGCCCGTACGCCCGGCAGCGCGACCCCCGCCAGAGTCGCGACCTGGCCTTCGGGCTGGCCGTGGGCGGCGCGGTCGTCTCCGTCGGCCTCGCCGCGACCTGGGCGATGGCCGAACACGCCTCGGTCGGCCTCCAGTCCCGGCTCGCGATGCCGGTCGACGTGGCGCACCTGCTCGCCGTCGCCCTGTGGCTGGGCGGCCTGGCCGCGCTGCTGGCGAGCCTGTGGGCGGGGGACGCGGTGCCGGGCGCGGCGGTGCGGCGGTTCTCGCGGCTGGCGTTCGGGTGCGTGGTCGCGCTGGTCGGCACGGGCGTCTACCAGTCGTGGCGGCAGGTCGGCTCCTGGGACGCGCTGACCGGCACGTCCTACGGGCGGTGGCTGCTGGTCAAGGTCGGCCTGGTGGCGGTGCTGGTCGGGGTCGCGGCGGTCTCCCGCCGGTGGACGGGGCGGCTGGCGGCGGACGGCGGGCTCTCTGCGGAGGAGCAGGGCGGCGGGTCCGTATCGGCCGTACGCGCGCGTACGGAACGGACGGCGGGCCGTACCGACGTCGCGGGCGCCCCGGCAGGTCCGGCGGACGCCGCCGACGCCGCCGGTGCCGACGCCGCCGGTGCCGGTGCCGGTGCCGAAGGGTCCCGCGCCGCCGACCCCGTCCGCGCCGTCCAACTCGCGCGCCAGCGGGCCGCCGTGGCCCGGGCCGCCACCCGG
>NZ_JAVSCF010000134.1:0-17274 GCF_031932565.1 Streptomyces sp. B1866 | reverse complement strand
GTCGGCGCCCGGGTGCTGGCGAACATCCGCGCGCAGGGGCTGCTGCTGCTCGGCGGCCCGGAGGTGGAGCCGGTCCGCGCCCTGCTGGCCGAACTGCTCGCCGCCGAACCGGTCCGGGCGCGCCTGGCCGGCATGGTCACCGGCCTGGACATCCGCTACCCGGTCGGCGAGGCCTCCGGTCACCCGCTGGCGGGCGCCCGGCTGCCGCACCTGGAACTGGACACCGAGGGCGGCCCGGCCACCGCCGCGGAGCTCCTGCGGGTGGGCGGCGGGCTGCTGCTCCACCTGGCGGGCCGCCGCGACCTGCGGTGGGCCGGGCGGCTGTGGTCGGACCGGGTCGCCACCGTCGCCGTACGCCCCGGGGCGGCCGCCGCGGCCCTGGACGCCGACGCCGTCCTGGTCCGGCCGGACGGCTACGTGGCCTGGGCCGGCGGCGCCAAGGAAGCCGCGCTCGACGCGCTCAGGCGGTGGTTCGGCCCGCCCGAGCCGGGGCTGTGAGCCCGCGGCAGGCGTGAGCGGTACGGACGCCACCGCGGCAGGGAAGCGGAAAACCAGAAGAAGCAGGGCAAAAGGGAGACAGGGAGGGAGGATCACGCATGGACAGCGTGCACACCGATGTGCTGGTGATCGGCGCGGGCCCGACCGGGCTGATGCTCGCCGGCGAACTGCGGCTGGGGGGCGCCCGGGTGACGGTCCTGGAGCGCCTGGCGGAGCCGACGGGGCAGTCCCGCGGCCTGGGCTTCACCGCCCGGGCGATGGAGGTCTTCGACCAGCGCGGGCTGCTGCCGAGGTTCGGCGAGCCGCTGGAGAAGAGCCCGCTGGGCCACTTCGGCGGCGTGCGCTTCGACTACACGGTGCTGCCCGACGCCCACTTCGGGGCCCGGGGGGTGCCGCAGTTCCGGACCGAGGCCGTTCTGGAGGGCTGGGCCACGGGACTGGGCGCGGACCTGCGGCGCGGCTGGGAGGTCACCGCCCTCGCCGACGAGGGCGACGGGGTCGAGGTGGCGGCGGCCACCCCGGACGGGCCGCGGCGGCTGCGCGCGTCCTGGCTGGTGGGCTGCGACGGCGGGCAGAGTACCGTCCGGCGCCTGGCGGGCTTCGCCTTCCCCGGCACGCCCGCCACCCGCGGCATGTACCTCGCGGACGTGGTCGGCGCGGGCATACGGCCCCGCTTCCTGGGCGAGCGGCTGCCCGGGGGCATGGTCATGGCCGCTCCGCTGCGCGAGGGCGTGGACCGGATCATCGTCTGCCCGCACGGCGCCCCCGTGCGGGACCGCGCCGGGACGGTCGGCTTCGCGGAGGTGGCCGCCGCGTGGGAGCGGATCACCGGCGAGTCGCTGGCCGGACACTCCGCTGAGTGGGTCAGCTCCTTCACCGACGCCTCGCGCCAGGCCGACGCGTACCGCCGCGGCCGGGTGCTGCTCGCCGGCGACGCGGCCCACATCCACCTGCCGGCCGGCGGGCAGGGCCTGAGCACCGGCGTGCAGGACGCGGCGAACCTCGGCTGGAAGCTGGCCGCCGCCGTCCAGGGCTGGGCCCCCGCCGAACTGCTCGACACCTACCACGCCGAACGCCACCCCGTGGGCGCCCGGCTGCTGATGAACACCCGCGCGCAGAACCTGGTCTTCCTCGGCGGCGACGAGTCCGAGCCGCTGCGCGAGCTGTTCACCGAGCTGATCGCCCTCGACGACGTCAAGCGGCACCTGGCGGGCGCGGTCAGCGGACTCGACGTGGTCTACGGCATGGGCGGCGGCGCGCCGGCGTCCGGGCCGCTGTACGGGCGCCGCCTGCCGCCCCGCGAGCTGGCCGCCGAGGGCGGGATGACCACCACCGCCCGCCTGCTCCACCCCGCTCAGGGAGTGCTGCTGGACCTGGCCGGCGACCCCGGGGTACGGGCCGCCGCCGGCTGGAAGGACCGGGTGGTGCTCGCCACCGCCGAACCGGTGGAACCGGACGCGTTCGAGGGCGCCACCGCGCTCCTGGTGCGACCGGACGGCTACGTCGCCTGGTCCCGGCCCGCGGACCCCGGCCCTCGGACGGACGGCGGACCGGACGGGCTGGACGCGGCGCTGAGCCGCTGGTTCGGCGCCCCGGCGGCCGGCTGACCGGCCCGGGCGCGGCAGGGTCCGCGGCGCCTTTCCGGATCCGCGTTGCCCCTTGATAGGTCCTGCCCCGGCCGACCAGGATCGGGGCATGTCCGCCTCCTCCTCCGACCGGTCCCCCGCACCCGGCGGGCGTCCCGGCAGGCGCCCGCCCGTCGGAAGCCTCCCGCGCGGGCGCCGCGCCCTGCTCGCCGCCGTCGCGGCCGCGGCCGCCCTCGCGCTGCTGCTGTGGTGGCTGCTGCCGTTCGGCGGCCGGACGGAGTCCCCGCGGCGGGTCGTCTTCTCCACGGGCGTACGCCAGGGCGTGTACGACAGATACGGCGGCCTGCTGAAGGAGTACCTGCGCCGGGACGCGCCGGAGCTGGACGTGGAGCTGCTGGGCAGCAGGGGGTCGGTGGAGAACGTGCGGCGGGTGGCTGAGGGAAAGGCCGCGTTCGCCATCGCCGCCACCGACTCGGTCGCCGCCTACCACGGGCCGGGCGCCAGGCGGCTGCGCGCGTGCGCCCGGCTGTACGACGACTACCTGCAACTGGTGGTGCCGAAGGGCTCGCCGGTGCGCTCCGTGCGGGACCTGCGGGGCCTGCGGGTGGGCGTCGGCCAGACGGCGTCGGGCGTACGGCTGATCACCGGCCAGCTGACCGGGGCCGCGGGCCTGGCCTGGGACCGGGACTTCACCCCGGTGGGGGTCGGCATCGACCGGATGCCGGACATGCTGGAATCGGGTGAGCTGAAGGCGTTCTTCTGGTCGGGCGGGCTGCCGACGACCATCGTACGGAGCCTGGCGGACCGCTTCCCGATCCGGCTGGTGCCCCTCGGCGACCTGCTCGGCCCGCTGCACCGGCAGGGCCCGCAGGCGCGCTACTACCGGGCGGCCACGGTGCCCGCCGACGTGTACCCGCCCATAGCCCAGACCCGCGAGGTGAGCACCATCGCCGTGCCGAACCTGCTGGTCACCACCGACCGGATGGACCCCGGCCTGGTGGAGACGGTCACCCGCACGGTCATCCGGAGCCGGGACGCCATCGGCCGCCAGGTGCACGCCGCGCAGAACGTGGACCTGCGCACCGCCGTGTTCACCGACCCGCTGGAGCTGCACGCGGGCGCGGCGCGCTACTACCGGTCGGCCAAGCCGTGACCCGCGGCCCGGTCGGCCGGGCTCCGGCGCGGCACGCTGATCGTCACCCGCAGGCCGCTGGGCTCGTTGGGCGCGTACGCGATGGTGCCGCCGCCCGCCGCGAGCAGCGTCCGTGAGATGGACAGGCCCAGTCCCGACCCGGAGACGTTCTGGTGCCGTCCGCTGCGCCAGAAGCGGTCGCCGATCCGGGCCAGCTCCTCGGAGGTGAGGCCCGGGCCGCTGTCGGCGACGGTGACGGCGACCGTGTCCGCGCCCGGCTCGGCGGTGACCCGCACGCGCGCGCCCGCGGGCGTGAACTTCACGGCGTTGTCCACCACGGCGTCCAGCGCGCTGGACAGGGCCACCGGGTCGGCCCAGCCGGTGACGGCCGCGGCGCCCTCGTAGACCAGGTCGACGCCCTCCCGCTCGGCGACCGGCGCCCACGCGGCGACCCGGTCGGCGGCCAGTTCGGCGACGTCGGTGAGCCGCAGGTCGGCGGTGGCGCGCTCGGCGGTGGCCAGGCTGAGCAGGTCGTCCAGCACGCGCGCGAGGCGCTTGCCCTCGGCCCGTACCGAGGCGATCTCCTGGTGGCCCTCGGGGAGGTCGAGGGCGAGCAGCTCGATGCGCAGCAGCAGCGCGGACAGCGGGTTGCGCAGCTGGTGGGAGGCGTCGGCGACGAACGCGCGCTGCTGCTCCAGGGCGTGCTCGACGTTGTCGGCCATCTCGTTGAAGGAGCGGACCAGGTGCCGCAGCTCGGGCGGTCCCGAGGCGGCCGCGACCCTGCTGTTCATGCGCCCGGTGGCGATGCCGTGGGTGGCGGTGTCCAGGACGCGTACGGGCCGCAGCACCCAGCCGGTGAGCCGGACGGCGGCGGCCACCGCCAGCAGCATCGCGGCCGCCTCGCCCGCGGCGATCAGCAGCCAGCCGTGCAGGATGCGCGAGCGCATCGGCCCGGTGGGCGAGTCGGTGACCACCACGCCCACCACGTCGCCGTCGCGCACCACGGGGGAGGCGACGGTGAGCCTGCCGCGCTGCCAGGGCCAGACCTGGCCGGGGTCGTGGCTGCGGCGGCCGGCCAGGGCCTCGTCGAAGGCGCGCCCGGCCTCGCCCTCGCCGCCCAGGGGCGGGTTCCAGCCGTCCGGCGCGTGGGCCATGGGCCGGCCGCTGCGGTAGTAGACGCCCACCCGGATGCCGTAGAGGTCCCAGTAACGGCGCAGCTCGGAGCGCAGGGTGGTCAGCCGCTCGTCCTCCTGGTCGGCGGACTGGCCGGACTGGCCGGCGGGCGCGGCGGGCCCGGGGGTGACGTACTGGGCGAGCGCGGCGAAGCGGGCCGTGTCGTCGATCCGGTCGACGATGACCCGCTGCTGCTCGCGGCCCGCCAGGCTGCCCGCGAGCGGGAAGCCGAGCGCGAGCAGCACGCCCGCCATGAGAACGATCAGCAGCGGGAGCAGCCTGGTGCGCACGCCAGGGACCCTACGCTCTCCGGTCCGGGTCCCGGGTCCCGCCCTCCCGCGGGCTCCCGTCCTCCCCCGGACTCCCGCTCTGCCCCGGACTCCCGGTCTCCGCAGGGCTCCCGTCCGCCGGCGCGCCCCGGTCGTGCGCCGGGCCCGCGTCCGGGGCCGGCGGGACGAGGCGGTAGCCGACGCCGCGCACCGTCTCGATCAGCGCGGGCAGGCCCAGTTTGGCGCGCAGGGACGCGACGTGCACCTCCAGCGTGCGCCCGGTGCCCTCCCAGCTCGTACGCCACACCTCGCTGATGATCTGCTCGCGGCGGAAGACCACGCCGGGCCGCTGGGCGAGCAGCGCGAGCAGGTCGAACTCCTTGCGGGTCAGCGGGACGGCCGTGCCGTGGACGGCGACCTGCCGGGTGGGCAGCTCGATGGTCAGCGAGCCGAGCCGCAGCGGCGGCCGGGGGCCCTCGGCCGGCTCGGCGGCCCCCGCCGCCCGCTCCCCCGCCTCCGTGCCGCCGCCGGGCCGGCCGGTGCGGCGGCTGACGGCGTGGATACGGGCCATCAGCTCGACGGGGTCGTACGGCTTGACCACGTAGTCGTCGGCGCCGAGGTTCAGGCCGTGCACGCGGGAGCGCACGTCCGCGCGCGCGGTGACCATGATGACCGGCGTGGCGGTACGCCGCCGGATGCGGCCGCAGACCTCGAAGCCGTCCTGGTCGGGCAGGCCGAGGTCGAGCAGGACGGCGCCGAAGGGCGGCCCCGCGCCGGGCAGTAGCGCGCGCAGCGCCTCCTCGCCGCTGCGGGCGTGCGTCACGTCGAAGCCGTGCCGGGTGAGCACCGCGGACAGGGCGGCGGCGACGTGGTTGTCGTCCTCCACGAGCAGCAGTCTCAAGCGGCCTCCCTGTCGATGCCTCGTACTCGCCTCGGCGTGCCCCGGTGCGACGGCGGCCGGTCCGGGCGCGTGCGGCCCGGCGGCGGACGTGAGGCCGGTCCGGCACTAGGCATCCACACCGATCGAGGGCACGGCCGTCAAGACGCAATCCAGCCACACGGGTATTTCCGTTGTGCAGCCTGCCCGCGGCGCCGGGCCCTACGGGGTGCCGGAACCGTGGGCCGAAAGGCCCCGGCGGCCCCCGCGGGAGCCGCCGACGGCTTTCGGGATCTTTATCCGACGGTGATGCTCAATTTCAGCTCAGATGTGCTGACGCTGGTCAGAGCCGGTTACTAAGGTCCTCCCAACCGAGGAGGACGGAGCGACACGCCGATGAGCAACGTATCGGTGACCAAGGACGCCGCCCCGGCGGCGGACGCCCTGGTGGTCCTGACAGGGGTCAACAAACACTTCGGCGCGCTGCACGTGCTCCAGGACGTGGACCTCACGATCGCCCGCGGCGAGGTCGTCGTGGTGATCGGCCCGTCCGGCTCGGGCAAGTCGACGCTGTGCCGCACGGTCAACCGGCTGGAGACGATCGACTCCGGCACCATCACCATCGACGGCAGGCCCCTGCCGCAGGAGGGCCGCGAGCTGGCCCGGCTGCGGTCTGACGTGGGCATGGTCTTCCAGTCGTTCAACCTCTTCGCGCACAAGACGGTGCTGGAGAACGTGGTGCTGGGCCAGGTCAAGGTCCGCAAGGCCGACCGGAAGGAGGCCGAGCGGCGGGCCCGGGAGCTGCTGGACCGGGTGGGCGTGGGCTCGCAGGCGGACAAGTACCCGGCGCAGCTCTCCGGCGGCCAGCAGCAGCGCGTCGCCATCGCGCGGGCCCTGGCCATGGACCCGAAGGTGATGCTCTTCGACGAGCCGACCTCCGCGCTCGACCCGGAGATGATCAACGAGGTGCTGGAGGTCATGCGGCAGCTCGCCCGGGACGGCATGACCATGGTCGTCGTCACCCACGAGATGGGGTTCGCCCGCTCCGCCGCCAACCGGGTCGTCTTCATGGCCGACGGCCGGATCGTGGAGGACGCCGGGCCGGAGCAGTTCTTCAGCAACCCGCGCAGCGACCGGGCCAAGGACTTCCTGTCGAAGATCCTGCACCACTGACGTGTCCCGGACGCACGGCGCGGCCGCCCCGCGGGACGCCCGTACGGCGCGGCCGGGACACCGGGGACCACCACAGGGCCCAGCACACCAGGACCACCTAGGGATCACAGGGGACGTTCACCATGAGGATCTACAAGACGGCCGCCGCGGCGGTGGCGGTGCTCGCGCTGTCGGCGACGGCGACGGCCTGCGGCGGGGAGTCCGGCACGGCGGGCGACAAGCCCGCGGGCGGCGAGGTGTACAGCGGCACCTACCCGGTCGCCGCGAACGTGTCGCTGGACTCGCCGACCCTGAAGGCGGCCCAGAAGCGCGGGAAGATCGTCGTCGGCGCGAAGGCCGACCAGCCGTTCCTCGGCCTTGAGGACACCGACGGCAAGCGCACCGGCTTCGACATCGAGATCGCCAAGATGATCGCCGCCGACCTGGGCTTCGCGGCCGACCGGATCGAGTTCAAGACGGTCGACTCCAACGTCCGCGAGACCTCGATCTCCAAGGGCCAGGTCGACTACTTCGTCGGCACGTACACGATCAACAACGAGCGCAAGAAGCAGGTCGGCTTCGCGGGCCCGTACTACCAGGCCGGCGCGGACCTGCTGGTGCGCGCGGGCGAGAAGGACATCACCGGCCCCGAAACCCTCAAGGGCAAGAAGGTCTGCTCGATCGTCGGCTCCACCCCGCTGCGGGAGATCAAGAAGCCGAAGTACGGCGCGAAGACCACCGAGCTGAGCAAGTACTCGCTGTGCGTCAAGCAGCTGCTCGACAAGCAGGTCGACGCGGTCACCACCGACGACGCGATCCTCAAGGGCTACGCGGCCCAGCGCCCGGACAGGCTGAAGGTCGTGGGCAAGCCGTTCACCAAGGAGCCCTACGGCGTCGGCATGAACAAGGACGACAAGGCGCTGCGCGACGCCGTCACCGCCGCCCTGGAGAAGCACATCGCGAACGGCGACTACAAGAAGGCGTACGAGGGCACGCTCGGCAAGTCCGGCGCGACGTACGTCGCCCCGAAGACGCCGCTGCCGCGCTCCTGACGCGGCGCCCGCGCCGCCCGGCGCCCGCCGCCCGCCTTTGAAGCGCCGTCTCTGAAGCGCCGCGCCCGCCGCCCTGGCGGGCGCGCCGCTCCGCCGCCGTCCCGACCGCTCCCGCGGAGAACCCGTGAACGTACTCTTCGACCACCTGCCCGAGTTCCGCGACGGCTTCCTGGGAACCCTGCGGCTCACCGGGCTCAGCGCGGCGCTCGCCCTCGTCCTCGGCATCCTCATAGTGGCCTTCCGGGTCTCCCCCGTCCCGCCGCTGCGCGCCTTCGGCACCGCGTGGGTCACGCTGCTGCGCAACACCCCGCTGACCCTGCTGTTCCTCATCGCGTTCTTCGTGGTCCCGCAGGTCTTCTTCCCCGGCACCAGCCCCGAGACCCTGGCGACGCTGGCGCTGGGCTGCTACACCTCGGCGTTCGTCTGCGAGGCCGTCCGGTCCGGCATCAACACCGTGCCGCTCGGCCAGGCGGAGGCCGCCCGCAGCCTGGGCATGACCTTCTCCCAGACGCTGCGGCTGATCGTCCTGCCGCAGGCCACCCGGACCGTGCTGCCGCCGCTGAGCAGCATCTTCATCGCCCTGACCAAGAACTCGGCGATCGCGGGCGCGTTCAGCAACACCGAGCTGTTCAACGTGTCCAAGGACCTCAGCGACCGGGGCCTCGCGATCGGCTGGATCTTCCTGTGGGTGGCCCTGTGCTACCTGGTCATCACCTTCGCCATCAGCGGCCTGTTCCGGCTGCTGGAACACCGCCTGGAGGTGGCCCGATGAGCGGCAGCGTGCTCTACGACGCACCCGGCCCCAAGGCCCGGATCCGCAACCGCGTCTACTCGGTCGTCGGCGCCCTCGCCGTCGTCGGCCTGGTCGTCTTCGTCGTGCTGCGGCTGGAGTCGAAGGGCCAGTTCGACTCGGCGATGTGGGACATCTTCAACAACGCCGGGGTGCGCACCAACCTCCGCGACGGCGTGCTGACCACCCTGAAGGTCTTCGGCGTGGCCGCGGCCCTGTCGCTGGTCCTCGGCGTGCTGCTCGCCGCCGGCAGGCTCTCCGACCACCGGGCGGTGCGCTGGCTGACCACGGGGTTCGTCGAGCTGTTCCGGGCCATCCCGCTGCTGATCATCATCTACGTGCTGTGGGTGCTGTTCCTCACCTACCGGTCCGGCCTGGGCTTCGTGGGCGACCAGCCGGAGTTCTGGGCCCTGGTCGTGGGCCTGACCCTCTACAACGGCTCGGTGCAGGCGGAGGTGCTGCGGGCCGGCGTCAACGCCGTGCCCAAGGGCCAGCGCGAGGCCGCGTACGCCCTGGGGCTGCGCAAGTCGCAGGTCATGACGTCGATCCTGATGCCGCAGGCCGTGCGGGCCATGCTGCCGACGATCGTCAGCCAGCTGGTGGTGACCCTGAAGGACACCTCGCTGGGCTACGTCATCACCTACGAGGAACTGCTCTTCAAGCTCCAGCAGATGGCCGGCAACATCGTCGTCCACGGCGAGAACCCGTACGTGCCGATGATCATCGTCGGCGGCGTCATCTACGTCGCGATGTGCCTGGCCCTCTCCGCCGCCGCCAACCGGATCGAACGGCGCGGCCGCCGCACCAGGACCGGCATCGCGGTCGCCGGCGCCGCCGAGCCGGTGGCCGGGCCGCAGGCGCTCGACGCCGTCGGGCACGGCGACGACGCGCACGGCCCGCTGGGCGCCGGCCCGGTCGGACCGCCGAGCGACCGGGCCTGAGGCCGCGCGGCCGGGCATCCGGGAGGTTTCAGGGCGGTCGGCTTCAGGCGGTCGGCCCGGCGGGCCGGGTACGGCTGACGGCCGGTCACCGTCCGGCCGGGCCGCGGCGGCCGGCGGGCTCGGCGTGGCCGGCGGCACGCCGGCAGGCGCCCGTCCGGGGCAGAGGGGCGCGCCANGGGCTCGGCGTGGCCGGCGGCACGCCGGCAGGCGCCCGTCCGGGGCAGAGGGGCGCGCCAGGGGCGGTGGCGCACGTGCGCCACCGCCCCCGTGCGTGACGCCCGTCGCTTGACGCGGACACCCGCAGTGGGTTGCATACGTTCTGTGATCACCCATCCGGCTCTCCCGATCAGCTCGCGTGCGCGCCTTTCGCGCCGTACGGCCCCCAGGGCAGCGGGAGCCGCGCCGTGGACCCGGTGATCGTCGCCGGGGCGGGCCCGGTCGGCCTGGCCCTGGCCCTGGCGCTCGCCCGCCTCGACGTGCGCGTCGTCCTGCTCGACGAGGGCCCGGGCCACGAGGAGCCCCGCCTGGCCCGTACGGCCGTGCTGCGCCCGGACACCGCCGCGCTGCTGGGGCGCCTGGGCTGCCCGGCCGCCGACGCCGCGCGGCGCTGGGACGCCTGGCGCACCGTGCGGGGGCGCCGGCTCATACGGCACGTACCGCTCGCGGCCGGCGGACCGGCGTACGGGACCCGCGAGACCGACGCCGCGGGCGAGGGCGACGAGGACACCGCGCCGCCGCGCTCGCCGCTGCACCTGCCCCAGCACGACCTGACCCGCGCGCTGCGGGAGGCTCTGGCCGGTCTGGACGGCGCGGACCTGGTGCGCGTCGTCCACGACAGCCGCGTCGACACGGTCGAACAGGACCCGCGCGGGGTGAGCGTGCGCACCCGGGGCGCCCGCGGCACCTGGTGGCGCGGCAGCTACGTGGTCGGCTGCGACGGCCCCCGGTCCACCGTCCGCAAACTCCTGGGCGTGCGCTTCCCCGGGCGTACGGCCGTGGAACGGCACGCCGTCGCGGCGCTGCGCACCGAGCTGCCCTGGCCGGGCGAGGCCGTCCTGCACCGGTCGCCGCCGTGGCGGAGCGCGGACGCGGAGGTGACCGCCCGGCCGCTGCCGGACGGCGCCTGGCGGCTGGACTGGCTGCTGCCGCCGGGCCGCGACCTGATCACCCCGGAGGCGCTGCTCGCGCGGGTGCACGACACCCTCGCGGGGTGGTGCGGCGGCGACGTGCCCCCCTATGAGCTGCTGGACACCGGCGTGCACATCGCGCACCACCGGCTGGCGCGGCACTGGCGCGCCGGGCGCGCCTTCCTCGCCGGGGACGCCGCCCACCTGCTGGGCGGACTGGGCACCCAGGGGCTCGACGAGGGGCTGCGGGACGTGGCCAACCTCGCCTGGAAGCTCGCCCTGGCCTGGCACCAGGGAGCCTCCGAGGAACTGCTCGACAGCTACCAGGCCGAGCGGCGCGGCGCGGTCGGCGCCCGGCTGCGCGCCGCCGACCAGGCGCTGCCGCCGGTACGGTCGGCCGGGGGCTGGCGGGCGGTGCGGCGCTCGGTGGTGCCCGGTGCGGCACGCGGACAGGACGCGCTGCTCACCGACGGTCACCTCGGCCTGGGCCCGCTGGGCGCGGCGCCGGTCTACGCCCGCTCGCCGCTGGCGCCCGCGGCGCCGCTCGCGGGCACGGTGCGGGTGGCCACGGCGGTCGGCGCACTGGTGGCGGACGTGCCGGTCACCGCGCCCGACGGGTCGGCCGCGCGGCTGTGGGAGCGGTTGGGGCTGCGGATGCTGGTCGTACTGGTCGCGCCGGGCACGGGCGTGTGGGAGCGTCGGCACTGGCTGCGCGCCGGGCTGATGCCGGAGCTGGCGGCGACGGTGGAGGCCCTGCCGGTACGGTCCGAGCTGCTGGTCACCGAGGCGTACCCGGGTGCGGCCGCGCACACCGTGCTGGTGGTGCGGCCGGACGGGTGTCTGATGGGAGCGTTCTCGGGGGTGCGGTCCGCCGAGCTGCACGCGTGCGCGGACGCGGCCCGCGGCGGCCCGAGCGCCCGCGGCCGCGGAACGCCGTCCGTGGGCGTGGGCGCGGCGGCGGGCGGATAGCGCGGGGACCGCCGCGGCACGCGCGGGCGCCCGGTCGGCGGCGCAGCGGGGGCGACCCGCGCCGACCGGTGCTCGCCGCAGCCGCGCTGGTCCAGCCGGTGGACCTCGTTTGACCCGTGAATCAGGCGCATGCTTCACTGCGGAGCGTGACTGACACCTGCCTGCCGCGGTTCTGGCGGAGGGTCCACGTGGACCTGGTCCGCTACGCGGGCTGCGTGTGTCGCCCGTCCTGCTGATCTTCTTCACGCTGATCCCTTTCTCTCTTCTTTCGTTTCTCTTGCGCGCGCACGGTCCGCGCTCCTTCAGCGATCACTCAGGACGGTTTCTGTGCCCGACGTCTCCGCACCCGGCGTCCGTACCTCTCCCTCCGCGTCCCCCGGCGCTGTACCTCCCGGCGCGGTCTCTCCCGGCGCGGCCTCCCCGGGCACCGCCTCGTCCGCGTCCGGCGCGCCCGGGGAGGCCGAACTGCTGGACTTCGCCCTCCGCACCGCCGCCGACCGCGACCTCGTCGCCTCCCTGCCCCTCGACCCGGAGGGACGCACCTGGCTGCGCGTCGAGGGCCCGCAGGGCAGCGAGGCGTGGCTGATCGGCTGGCCGCCCGGCGCCGGTACCGGCTGGCACGACCACGGCGGGTCGCACGGCGCGTTCGTCACGGCGGGCGGCGAGCTGTACGAGCAGTCGCTCGCCGTCCGCCTGCCCACCGAGGGCTGGAAGACCCTCGAACTGGCCGACGGAGTGGACCGGGAGCGGCGGCTGACGGCCGGACGGGGGCGGGCCTTCGGACCGCACCACGTCCACGAGGTGATCAACCCGTCGCTGGAGCGGCACGCGGTGTCCGTGCATGCCTACTACCCGCCGCTGCCGCTGATGCGGCGCTACAGCCGCACCGGTCAGGTGCTGCGCCTGGAGCAGGTGGAACGGCCCGAGGAGTGGATGTGACGAAGAGTGTGGACGAACTGCTGGCCGAGGCCCGCACCGGCCTGGACCGGCTCGGCCCGCGGGAGGCGGCGGCGGCCCGGGACGCGGGCGGCCTGCTGGTGGACATCCGGTACGCCGCGCTGCGGGAGCGGGACGGCACCATACCCGGCGCGCTGATCGTGGAGCGCAACGAACTGGAGTGGCGCCTCGACCCGCAGTGCGACTACCGGCTGCCGGAGGCCACCGGCCACGGCCTGCGGATCGTGGTGCTGTGCAACGAGGGCTACGCGTCGAGCTTCGCGGCGGTCTCCCTCCGGCAGCTGGGCCTGTCCCGGGCGACGGACCTGATAGGCGGCTTCCAGGCGTGGCGGGCGGCGGGCCTGCCGGTCGTGCGCTGAGCCCCGGTCAGCCGCCCGCCGGTCCACCCCCGCGCAGCACGCCGTCACGCGTCAAGGCGGCACGCGTCAAGACGTCGGGGTCACGGCGGCGGCACGCGGCACGCCGCCGCACGTCAGGCGTCACGCCTCCGAGGCGTACCGGTCCAGCAGCTCCAGGTCCCCTCCCTCCGCTCCCTCCTCCTCCAGTGCCTCCGCCAGGGCCTGGCGCACCACTCGCAGGGCCACGCTCTCGGGGTAGCCCTTGCGCGCCAGCATTCCGGCGAGGCGGCGCAGCCGCTTCGCGGGGTCGAGCCCGCGTGTGGCCCGGAGCCTGCGCTCCACCAGCTCCCGGGCGGTCCGCTCCTCCTGCTCGGGGTCGAGCCGCGCCACCGCCTCGTCGACCAGCGCGGACTCCACGCCCTTGGTGCGCAGCTCGCGTGCGAGCGCGCGGCGCGCCAGGCCCCGGCCGTGGTGGCGCGACTCCACCCAGGCGCCGGCGAACGCGGCGTCGTCGATCAGCCCCACGTCCTCGAACCGCGCCAGCACCGCCTCGGCGGCCTCGGCCGGGACGCCGTGCCCGCGCAGCGCCTCGGCGAGCTGCCGACGGGTGCGCGGAGTCCCGGAGAGCAGGCGCAGGCAGATCTCCCGCGCCCGCTCCTCCGGGCCCCGCACCGGCCCCTGCCCGGCCCTCGACGGGGAGGGGACGACTTCGGCCGGAGGGTCGCCGCGCTCCGGCCAGTCGGTGCGCCGTGTCACGAATCGGCTCGTGCCACGGCGGTCTTCGCCGCCTTGGCGCCCGACTTCGCCGCCGCGGCGGACACCGCCTTCACCGGCACGGCGGGCACGGACTTCACCGGCGCGGCGGCGGCCGGACCGGCGGCGTCGGCGCCGGGCTCGGTGGCCGGCGCCTCGGCCCGCACGCCGATGCCCAGCTTCTCCTTGATCTTCTTCTCGATCTCGTCGGCGAGGTCGGGGTTGTCCTTGAGGAAGTTGCGCGCGTTCTCCTTGCCCTGGCCGAGCTGGTCGCCCTCGTAGGTGTACCAGGCGCCGGACTTGCGGATGAAGCCGTGCTCGACGCCCATGTCGATCAGGCCGCCCTCCCGGCTGATGCCCTGGCCGTAGAGGATGTCGAACTCGGCCTGCTTGAAAGGCGGGGCGACCTTGTTCTTGACGACCTTGACGCGGGTGCGGTTGCCGACCGCCTCGGTGCCGTCCTTCAGGGTCTCGATGCGGCGGATGTCCAGCCGCACCGAGGCGTAGAACTTCAGCGCCCGGCCACCGGTCGTGGTCTCCGGGGACCCGAACATCACGCCGACCTTCTCGCGGAGCTGGTTGATGAAGATCGCGGTGGTCTTGGACTGGTTCAGCGCGCCTGTGATCTTGCGGAGCGCCTGGCTCATCAGACGGGCCTGGAGGCCCACGTGGGAGTCGCCCATCTCGCCCTCGATCTCCGCTCGCGGCACCAGCGCGGCGACGGAGTCGATGACGATGAGGTCGAGGGCGCCGGAGCGCACCAGCATGTCGGTGATCTCCAGGGCCTGCTCGCCGTTGTCCGGCTGGGACAGGATCAGGCCGTCGGTGTCCACGCCCAGCTTCTGCGCGTAGTCCGGGTCGAGGGCGTGCTCGGCGTCCACGAAGGCGACCACGCCGCCGGCCCGCTGGGCGTTGGCCACCGCGTGCAGGGTCAGAGTCGTCTTGCCGCTCGACTCCGGCCCGTACACCTCCACCACGCGGCCGCGCGGCAGGCCGCCGACGCCGAGGGCGACGTCGAGGGCGGTCGAACCGGTGGGGATGATCTCGATGGGCTCGTTCGGCCGCTCCCCCATGCGCATCACGGCGCCCTTGCCGAATTGCCGTTCAATCTGCGCGAGCGCGGCGTCGAGCGCCTTCTCTCGGTCCGTTCCTGCCATGGGTTCCACCCGGTTCGCTTGAGTCGATCGCTTCACGTCCACGACGCTAGCGCCTGGCACTGACAACGGGCCCGGACCACCGCGACCTGTGGATAACTCGGCCCGCCTCGGCCCGGATCGGCCACGCCACCCCATGAGAATGGATGTTCGATTTTTGTGTCAACCGGCCCGGCCGTACCGGGTGCGGCCGGGCCCGCCGGGTCAGCCCCGCTGCCGCCGCAGCGCGCCGCGCAGCCGCCCGCGCATCGCCCTGCCGCGCGACGGCCGCCGCGGCCGCCCGTCGATGCGCGGGTCGTCCGTGACGTCGTACCGCCTGACGTACGCGCTGAGGAACGCCTGGAGCGTCGCCGTGGCCGGGATGGCGATCAGCGCACCCACCGCGCCGAGCAGCGCGGTGCCCGCTATCACCGATCCGAAGGCGACGGCGGGGTGGATGTCCACCGTCTTGGCGGTGATGCGCGGCTGGAGCAGGTAGTTCTCGAACTGCTGGTAGACCACGACGAATCCGAGGACCCACACCGCGTACCAGGGTTCGACGGTGAACGCGATCAGCATCGGCAGCGCACCCGCCAGGTACGTGCCGATAGTGGGGATGAACTGGGAGACCAGGCCCACCCACACGGCGAGCGCCGGGGCGTAGGGCACGCCCAGGACCTCCAGCAGGATGTAGTGCGCGATGCCGGATATCAGCGCCATCAGTCCGCGCGAGTAGAGGTAGCCGCCGGTCTTGGCGACCGCGATCTCCCAGGCGCGCAGCACCTCGGCCTGCCGGGCCGGGGGCAGCACGGAGCACAGGGCGCGGCGCAGCCGGGGGCCGTCGGCGGCGAAATAGAAGGCGAAGAGGGTCACGGTGAGGACCTGGAACAGCCCGCTGAGGACCTGTGCGGACACGTCCAGCACGTTGTTGGCGCTGTTCTCGACGTACTTCCGCAGCCAGGCCGAGTGCAGCAGGCTGTCCTGGATCTGGACGCGCGACAGTTCGGTGTGGAACGTGCTGTTCACCCACCGGATCACCTTGTCGAGGTACTTCGGGAAGTCGTCGACCATGGTGACGATCTGGTCGGCGAGCATCGAGCCGAGGAGGGTGAAGAACCCGGCGACGGAGACGAGGATCCCGAGGAAGACCAGACCGGTGGCCGCCCCCCTGCGCATGCCCCGCGCGGCCATCCGGGCCACGGCGGGCTCGACGGCCAGCGCGAGGAAGAACGCGATCAGGATGTCGAGGAAGAGCCCGGTGAGCTGGTCGAAGGCCCAGGTGGCGAGCCTGAAGCAGGCCACCAGGGCGAGCGCGAGCACCATGGCGCGCGGCAGCCAGCGCGGCATGCGGTCGCCGGGCACGGCCCAGATGGGACGCGGGGGTTCGGGGGCGGGCGGCGGGACGGTGCCCGCGGCGGGCAGGGGGCTGTCCGGGAGACGGTCTTCGGTGGCCACGGGGCAAGTGTGGCGTACGCACAACGCCACGATCCGGCCACCCCGGTGTCACCGGGACGGCGGGCCCGCGTCATTCAGCGCTTGTCGGCGGGGATCTCCAGTGCGGCGCACACCGCGCGCCACACGTCCTTGGCCTCCCAGCCCGCGTCGAGCGCCTGGTGCACCGTACGGCCGCCGAGCTCCGACATCACGTGGTCGCGTGCGAAGGAGTCGGCGTACCCCTCGCCGAAGTAGTCCCTCATCCGCTGCCAGAAGACCGTCAACCGCATGAGACCAGTATCGCGCTCCTAAAGAGTGCAGCCGGGCCGGACCGCGGGTCCCCGCGGGGGGCCGCGCCCTACGGTCGGGCCATGGACCGAACCGCAAGCCCACCCGCCGCTGCGCCCGCGACCACTCCTCTGGCCCGCGCCGGGCAGTTCGTCTGGCTGACCGCCCGGGTGCTGGAACAGCGAAGATTCGCCTACCACTTCCTGGGCGGCGGCGCCGACGCGGTGGAGACCGCGCTGACCGCCTACCTCGGCGACGACGGCGGCTACGGCCATGCCTTGGAGCCGGACCTGCGCGGTCCGGTGAGCCAGCCGCTGCACACGGCGCACGCGCTGCGCGTGCTGGACGGGGTCGGCCGGTGCGGCGGGCAGCGGGTGGAGCGCGTGTGCCGCTACCTGACGGAGGTGTCCACTCCCGACGGCGCGCTGCCGGCCGTCCTCCCCGTCCCGCGCGGGTGTCCCGCGGCTCCCTGGATCCCGGTCCCGGCCGCCGGCGGCACACAGGGCGCGCTGGTGACCACCGGTCCCGTGGTGGGCCTGCTGCACCGCAACCAGGTCTGGCACGCCTGGCTGTTCCGGGCCACGGACTTCTGCTGGGCGGCGGTCGCCGCGCTGACGGACGGCCGGGCGGCCGCCGCCTCGCACGAGGTGTCCGCGGCGGTCGCCTTCCTCGACGGCGTGCCGGACCGGGCGCGCGCGGAGGCGGCGGCGCAGCGGCTCGGCCGGGTCGTACGGGAGCGGCGGCTGGTGTCGCTCGACCCGGCGCCGGCGGCGGCCTGCCCGCCGCCCGCGCGGGGCGCCGGCCA
>NZ_JAVSCF010000133.1:0-17566 GCF_031932565.1 Streptomyces sp. B1866 | reverse complement strand
GGCGGCGCGCCTGGCCGCCGCGGCCTTCCGGGCGGCGGCCCGGGCCGCCGCCTTGCGCGCCTCCGCCCTGGCCTGGACGGCGGCCTCGTCCCGCTGGGCCTGGAGCTCGTAGCCGGCGGCGGCCTGCGCGGTGGCCTCGGCGCTGAGCGCGGTCGCGGACGCCAGGACGTCGCTGACCGTCGGCAGCTCCGAGGTCGCCTCCGCCGGGGCCGACTCGCTCGCGGAGGCGGGCACGGCGGCGCCGGTCACGGCGATGCTGAGAATGCCACCGGTCATCCCCACGCGAAAGGCACGTGCCGGAGCGGCGCGCCGGGATTTCCGGTGGCTTGGTATGTGTGCGATCGGGGACATGGGTATACGGATTATCAGCCGACTACGCGCAGATCAATAAACGCGACATCCGACACACCTGAGGTGTACGCGTCCTCGACCGGCCGGAGCCCGTTCCGCCTTCCGCATTCCGCGCCGCCCCGCGTGCTTTCTCCAGGCACCCGCCGTACGGGAGTTGGCGCTCCGCGGCGACCGCCGGAGGCCCGCCGCCCGGCCCTCCCACGCCCTCGAAGGGCTGATCGAACCGCTTTCCGCAACCCTCCTGCGCTGTGGGATACCTCACTCCCGGTCGGCTCGCGGGGAGCCGTCCCGCGCACCGCGGCGAGGGCGGGGGTGCCCGCACGGGTGGCGCTTCTATACCAGGAGGAGCCGTCCAGTGCGAATTTGGTTGTATGTTCCACTACCTGATAAGGGATCTCGCCTCCGGGCGGGCAGATTTGTCAGAGAATATTACTTAATGTGATCACCCGTGTACTTCACGCACGAGATCACTGATCATGTATCTTCATGATCCTTTGCCTGGTGGTGGAGATCACAAAGACGCTGCCGTACGGCGTGTCGCAGATCACAGAGCGACGGGCATAGGATGCAAGCGGATCGGGCTTGTGAACTGTCTCACATAATCACGATCTTGTGAGGCGGTGATCACGCCCGGTGAGGTCCGCCAACCAGTCACCGCCGACTGAAGGGAGCGAGGACGGTGAACGCATACGCGCCCATCCTCGTACTGGGAGCCCTCGGGGCAGGTTTCGCCATCTTCTCGGTCTTCATGGCCTCGATCGTCGGCCCGAAGCGCTACAACCGGGCCAAGCTCGAAGCCTACGAATGCGGTGTGGAGCCGACGCCGCAGCCCAGCGGCGGCGGGCGCTTCCCGATCAAGTACTACCTGACGGCGATGCTCTTCATCGTTTTCGACATCGAGATCGTCTTCCTCTACCCCTGGGCCGTCACCTTCGACGCCATGGGGCTGTTCGGGCTCGTGGAGATGCTCCTGTTCGTCCTCACCGTCTTCGTCGCCTACGCCTATGTCTGGCGCCGCGGCGGCCTGGAATGGGACTAGCGGACCGGAGCCGGCGAAGGGAGAACATCGCATGGGTATCGAAGAGAAGCTGCCGAGCGGATTCCTGCTGACGACCGTCGAGAACGCCGCCGGGCTGGCCCGCAAGTCGTCCGTCTTCCCGGCGACCTTCGGCCTCGCCTGCTGCGCCATCGAGATGATGACCTCGGGCGCCGGGCGCTACGACCTCGCCCGCTTCGGCATGGAGGTCTTCCGCGGCTCGCCCCGCCAGGCCGACCTGATGATCGTGGCGGGACGGGTCAGCCAGAAGATGGCCCCGGTGCTGCGCCAGGTCTACGACCAGATGCCGAACCCGAAGTGGGTCATCTCCATGGGCGTGTGCGCCTCCTCGGGCGGCATGTTCAACAACTACGCGATCGTCCAGGGCGTCGACCACATCGTGCCCGTCGACATCTACCTGCCCGGCTGCCCCCCGCGCCCGGAGATGCTGATCGACGCGATCCTCAAGCTGCACCAGAAGATCCGCGAGGAGAAGCTCGGCGTGCACCGCGAGCAGGCCGCCCGCGAGGCGGAGGAGGCGGCCCTGAGAGCCCTGCCGACGATCGAGATGAGGGGGCTGCTGCGGTGACCCCGGTCAACGGAGCGAACGGATCCGGCGGCGCGGGCGCCCCGAACGGAGTCAATCCCGACCAGGATCTCAACGCGGAGAACCTGCCCGGGCACCGCGGCGACCACGGCGAGGCCGTCCGCGTCCAGCGCGGCATGTTCGGCGCCGCCGGCAGCGGCGACACCTCCGGCTACGGCGGCCTCGTCCGGCCCGTACGGCTGCCGGGCCCGGCCACCCGCCCGTACGGCGGGCCGCGGGGCACCGGCGGGTACGGCGAGTTCGACGAGATCGCCGACGAGCTCGAAGGCGCCCTGGAGGAGCAGTCGCTGCTGCCGGACAACGCCATCGAGAAGACCGTCGTCGACCGCGGCGAGCTGACCTTCCACATCGCCCGCGAGCACCTGCCGCGCGTGGCGCGCACCCTGCGCGACGACCCCGCGCTGCGCTTCGAGCTGTGTACCGGCGTCAGCGGCGTGCACTACCCGCACGACCGGGGCCGCGAGCTGCGCGCCGTCTACCACCTGCGCTCGATCACCCACAACCGGCTGGTCCGGCTGGAGGTCAGCGCCCCCGACGGCGACCCGCACATTCCGTCGATCGTGGACGTGTACCCGACCAACGACTGGCACGAGCGCGAGACGTACGACTTCTTCGGCATCGTCTTCGACGGCCACCCCGCGCTGACGCGGATCATGATGCCCGACGACTGGCAGGGCCACCCGCAGCGCAAGGACTACCCCCTCGGCGGCATCCCCGTCGAGTACAAGGGCGCCCAGATCCCCGCCCCGGACCAGCGGAGGTCCTACACCTGATGTCCGCCACCCACTCCCACCCGGCCGACCGGCCCACGGCCTCCGCGCCCGCACGCGAGACCACCGAAGGCCCCGTCTACACCGTCACCGGAGGCGACTGGGACGAGGTCGCCGCCGCCGTGTCCCGGACCGACGACGAGCGGATCATCGTCAACATGGGCCCCCAGCACCCGTCCACGCACGGCGTGCTCCGGCTCGTCCTGGAGATCGACGGCGAGACCGTCACCGAGGCCCGGTGCGGCATCGGCTACCTGCACACCGGCATCGAGAAGAACCTCGAATACCGCAACTGGACCCAGGGCACCACCTTCGTCACCCGCATGGACTACCTCACGCCCTTCCACAACGAGACGGCGTACTGCCTGGCCGTGGAGCGGCTGCTGGGCATCGAGGACCAGGTGCCGACCCGGGCCACGGTCATCCGGGTGCTGCTGATGGAGCTGAACCGGCTGTCCTCGCACGTGGTGTACGCGGCGACCGGCGGCATGGAGATCGGCGCCGTCACCATGATGTTCACCGGCTTCCGGGACCGCGAGCTGATCCTGGACCTGTTCGAGCTGATCACCGGACTGCGGATGAACCACGCGTTCATCCGGCCCGGCGGCCTCGCCCAGGACCTGCCGCCCGGCGCCGTCGACCAGATGCGCGCGTTCGTGAAGCGGATGCGCAAGAACCTGACCGAGTACGACAAGCTCGCGACCGGAAACCCGATCTTCAAGGCCCGCCTTCAGGACGTCGGCCACCTCGACCTGTCCGGCTGCATGGCCCTCGGCATCACCGGCCCCATACTGCGCGCCACCGGCCTGCCGCACGACCTGCGCAAGGCGCAGCCCTACTGCGGCTACGAGACGTACGACTTCGAGGTGCCCACCGCGGACACCTGCGACGCGTACGGCCGGTTCCTGGTCCGCCTGGAGGAGATGCGCCAGTCGCTGCGGATCGTCGAGCAGTGCCTGGACCGGCTGGAGCCGGGCCCGGTCATGGTCGCCGACAAGAAGATCGCCTGGCCCGCGCAGCTCGCCCTCGGCCCGGACGGCCTCGGCAACTCCCTGGACCACATCAAGAAGATCATGGGCACCTCGATGGAGGCCCTGATCCACCACTTCAAGCTGGTGACGGAGGGGTTCAGAGTCCCGCCCGGGCAGGTGTACGCGGCCATCGAGTCCCCCAAGGGCGAGCTGGGCGCCCACGTGGTCAGCGACGGCGGCACCCGCCCGTACCGCGTGCACTTCCGCGACCCGTCCTTCACCAACCTCCAGGCCGTGGCGGCGATGTGCGAGGGCGGCCAGGTCGCCGACGTGATCGTCGCGGTGGCGTCCATCGACCCCGTGATGGGAGGAGTCGACCGGTGACAGAGGTCCAGATGGGGATGCCGCAGCTCCCCGCTCCCGACTACCCGGCCGAGGTACGGGCCCGGCTGGAGGCCGACGCGCGGGAGGTGATCGCCCGCTACCCCGACAGCCGCAGCGCCCTGCTCCCGCTGCTGCACCTGGTGCAGTCCGAGGAGGGCCACGTCAGCCGCACCGGCGTGCGCTTCTGCGCCGAGCTGCTGGGCCTGACCACCGCCGAGGTCACCGCCGTCGCCACCTTCTACTCCATGTACCGGCGCGCGCCGGGCGGCGACTACCACGTCGGCGTGTGCACCAACACCCTGTGCGCGGTCCTGGGCGGAGACGCGATCTTCGACGCGCTGCGCGCGCACCTGCGGATCGGCAACGGCGGGACCACCGAGGACGGCAAGGTCACGCTGGAGCACATCGAGTGCAACGCGGCCTGCGACTTCGCGCCCGTGGTGATGGTCAACTGGGAGTTCTTCGACAACCAGACGCCGGACAGCGCCATCCGGCTCGTGGACGACCTGCGCGCGGGCCACGCCGTCCAGCCCACGCGCGGCGCGCCGCTGTGCACGTACCAGGAGACCGCGCGCGTGCTGGCCGGCTTCCCCGACCCGCGCCCGGACGCGGTCGAGGGCGGCGGCAGCGCCGGGCACGCCTCGCTCGCCGGGCTCCGCCTGGCCCGGGGCGAGGCGGGTCCGGACCGGCTGGTGGCGCCGCGGTCCCGCGACTGGCCCGGGGGCCGGACGCCGCCCGGCCACCCCAGCTCGCACGACGCGCCGCAGCCGACGTCCGCCTCCGACCCGCGGCACCCGTCCGGCCCGGTCACCGGCGAACCACGCGGCGGGCCAGGCGGCAGCCAGGCCGCCGAGGGAGGGGAGTGATGACGGTGACCGCCGAAGTCGACGAGACCAGCCCGGAGAAGCTGCTGGCACCCGTCCTGTCGGCCCACTGGGACGAGCCGCGGTCGTGGACGCTGGCCGCCTACCTGCGGCACGACGGCTACGCGGGCCTGCGCAAGGCCCTGGCCATGGCCCCCGACGACGTGATCGCGCTGGTGAAGGAGTCCGGCCTGCGCGGCCGCGGCGGCGCGGGCTTCCCCACCGGGATGAAGTGGCAGTTCATCCCGCAGGGCGACGGAAAGCCGCACTACCTCGTCGTCAACGCCGACGAGTCCGAGCCGGGCACCTGCAAGGACATCCCCCTTCTCTTCGCCAACCCGCACGCCCTCATCGAGGGCATGGTCATCGCCTGCCACGCCATCCGCTCCGAGCACGCCTTCATCTACGTGCGCGGCGAGGTCGTACCCGTGCTGCGCCGCCTGCACGCCGCCGTGCGCGAGGCGTACGACGCGGGCTACCTCGGCACCGCCGAGCGGCGCAGCGCGCGCCTGGGCCGGGACGTCCCCCGCCTGGACGTCACCGTGCACGCGGGCGCCGGCGCGTACATCTGCGGTGAGGAGACCGCGCTGCTGGACTCCCTGGAGGGGCGCCGCGGCCAGCCCCGGCTCCGGCCCCCCTTCCCCGCGGTCGCGGGCCTGTACGCGTGCCCCACCGTGGTGAACAACGTCGAGTCCATCGCGTCGGTTCCCGCGATCCTGCACCGGGGCACCGAGTGGTTCCGCTCGATGGGCAGCGAGAAGTCCCCGGGCTTCACGCTCTACTCGCTGTCCGGCCACGTGGCCCGGCCCGGCCAGTACGAGGGCCCCCTGGGCATCACCCTGCGGCAGCTGCTCGACATGAGCGGCGGCATGCGGCCCGGCCACCGGCTGAAGTTCTGGACGCCCGGCGGCTCGTCCACCCCGCTGCTGACCGACGCGCACCTGGACGTGCCGCTGGACTACGAGGGCGTGGGCGCGGCCGGGTCGATGCTGGGCACCAAGGCCCTCCAGTGCTTCGACGAGACCACCTGCGTGGTGCGCGCGGTGACCCGGTGGACGGAGTTCTACGCGCACGAGTCGTGCGGCAAGTGCACGCCCTGCCGCGAGGGCACGTACTGGCTGGTCCAGCTGCTGCGCGACATCGAGGCGGGCAAGGGCCGCGCGGCCGACCTGGACAAGCTCGCCGACATCGCCGACACCATCAACGGCAAGTCGTTCTGCGCGCTGGGCGACGGCGCGGCCAGCCCCATCGTGTCCTCCCTGACGTACTTCGCGGAGGAGTACGAGCGGCACCTGGCCGGCCGCGGCTGCCCCTTCGACCCGGCCAGGTCCACCGCCTGGGCCGACGACCCGGCCGCCTCTTCCCTGGGGGTGCACCCATGACCGTGACCACCGACGCACCCGCCGGCGGCTCGGCCGCGGCCAGGCCGGAGCTGGTGACGCTCACCATCGACGGCGCCGAGATCTCCGTGCCCAAGGGCACCCTGGTCATCCGCGCCGCCGAGCTGCTGGGCATCGAGATCCCGCGCTTTTGCGACCATCCGCTGCTGGACCCGGCGGGCGCCTGCCGGCAGTGCATCGTGGAGGTCGAGGGCCAGCGCAAGCCGATGGCCTCGTGCACCATCACCTGCACCGAGGGCATGGTGGTGCGCACCCAGCTCACCTCGCCGGTCGCCGAGAAGGCGCAGCGCGGCGTGATGGAGCTGCTGCTGATCAACCATCCGCTGGACTGCCCGGTGTGCGACAAGGGCGGCGAGTGTCCGCTACAGAACCAGGCGATGAGCACCGGGCGGGCCGAGAGCCGCTTCGAGGGCGCCAAGCGCACCTTCGCCAAGCCGGTGCCGATCTCCCCGCAGGTGCTGCTGGACCGCGAGCGGTGCGTGCTGTGCGCGCGCTGCACCCGCTTCTCCCAGCAGATCGCGGGCGACCCGATGATCGAGCTGCTGGAGCGCGGCGCGCTCCAGCAGGTGGGCACCGGCGAGGGCGACCCGTTCGAGTCGTACTTCTCCGGCAACACCATCCAGATCTGCCCGGTGGGCGCGCTGACCTCGGCCGCGTACCGGTTCCGCTCCCGCCCGTTCGACCTGGTGTCCTCGCCGACGGTGTGCGAGCACTGCGCGGGCGGCTGCGCGACCCGTACGGACCACCGGCGCGGCAAGGTCATGCGACGGCTGGCGGCCGACGACCCCGAGGTCAACGAGGAGTGGATCTGCGACAAGGGCCGGTTCGCCTTCCGGCACGCGCAGAGCGCCGACCGGCTGGGCACCCCGCTGGTGCGCGACCGCGCGGACGGCGAGCTGCGCCCGGCGAGCTGGCCGGAGGCGCTTGAGGCCGCCGCGCGGGGCCTGGCCGCCGCGCGCGGGCACGCGGGCGTGCTGACCGGCGGCCGGCTGACGGTGGAGGACGCCTACGCGTACGCGAAGTTCGCGCGCGTGGCGCTGGGCACCCACGACATCGACTGCCGCGCGCGGGTGCACAGCGGCGAGGAGGCCGACTTCCTGGCCGCGCGCGTCGCCGGCCGCGGCCGCGACCTGGACGGCGGCGGCGTGACGTACGCGAGCCTGGAGCGGGCCCCGGCCGTGCTGCTCGCCGGGTTCGAGGCCGAGGAGGAGGCGCCCGGCGTCTTCCTGCGGCTGCGCAAGGCCCACCGGCGGCACGGCCAGCGCACGTACGCGCTCGCCCCCTACGCCACCCGGGGCCTGGCCAAGGCGGGCGGCACGCTGCTGCCCACCGCGCCCGGCACCGAGGCGGGCCGGCTGCGGGCCCTCGCCGACGGCGGCGCGGACCTCGACGGCCCCGCGCGGGCCGCCGCCGAGGCGCTGCGCGCCGAGGGCGCGGTGATCGTCGTCGGCGAGCGGCTGGCGTCCGTCCCCGGCGCGCTGACCGCCGCCGTACGGGCCGCCGCGGCCACCGGCGCCGCCCTGGTGTGGATTCCCCGGCGGGCGGGGGAGCGGGGCGCGGTCGAGGCCGGGGCGCTGCCCGGGCTGCTGCCGGGCGGCCGCCCGGCCACCGACCCGCGCGCGCGGGCGGAGGTCGCCGCCGCCTGGGGCGTGGACGAGCTGCCCCGGGACCCCGGCCGCGACACCGGCCAGATCCTGGACGCCGCGCTCGGCGGCGAGCTGGGCGCGCTGCTGGTGGCGGGCGTGGAGGTCGCCGACCTGCCCGACCCGGCGCGCGCCGCGCGCGCCCTGGCGGAGGTCGGCTTCGTGGTCAGCCTGGAGCAGCGGCCCACGGAGGTCACCGCGCGGGCGGACGTGGTGCTGCCGGTCGCGGCCGTCACCGAGAAGCCCGGCGCGTACCTGAACTGGGAGGGCCGCCTGCGGCCGTTCGCGGCGGCCGTCACGCCCGACCAGGCCACCCGCCGGCCCCACCTGCCGCCCGACGCGCGCGTGCTGCACATGCTCGCCGACGCGATGGGCACGCCGCTGCGCCTGCCGGACCTCGCGGCCGTACGCGCGGAGCTGACCCGGCTGGGCACCTGGCCGGGACCGTTCGCCGCCGACCCGCTGCGCACCGCGCGGCCCCCGGCCCGGCCCGGCGCGGGCGAGGCGGTGCTGGCCGGGCACCGGCTGCTGCTGGACTCCGGCCGCCTCCAGGAGGGCGACCCGGCGCTCGCGGCCACCCGGCACGCGGCCGTGGCCCGGCTGTCGGCGGCGACCGCCGCGGAGGCCGGGGTGGGCGACGGGCAGCCGCTGGAGGTCACCGGCCCGGCCGGCGCGGTGACGCTGCCGCTGCGCGTGACGGACATGCCCGACCGGGTGGTGTGGCTGCCGCTGCACTCGGCCGGCGGCGGCGTCCACCACGACCTCGGAGCCCGGCCCGGCGACGTGGTCCGGGTCGCCGCGGCGCCGGACCCGGCCGACACGACGCAGGAGGTGCGCGCATGAACCTGGCCGCCGAGGACCTGTCGATGTTCGGCCGCGACCCGTGGTGGCTGATCCTGCTGAAGGTCGTCTTCTGCTTCGCGTTCCTGATGGTGACCGTCCTGATCTCCATCGTCATGGAGCGCAAGGTCATGGGCTGGATGCAGCTGCGCGTCGGCCCCAACCGGCACGGCCCCTGGGGCATGCTCCAGTCCCTCGCGGACGGCGTGAAGCTGATGTTCAAGGAGGACCTGGTCGTCAAGCGCGCGGACAAGGCGGTGTACGTGCTGGCGCCGATCGTGGCCGCCATCCCCGCCTTCATGGCCGTCGCCGTCATCCCCTTCGGACCCGCGGGCAACGAGGTGTCGATCTTCGGGCACCGTACGCCGCTCCAGCTGACCGACCTGCCGATCGCGATCCTCTACATCCTGGCCACCGCGTCGGTGGGCGTGTACGGCATCGTGCTGGCGGGCTGGTCGTCCGGCTCGACGTACCCGCTGCTGGGCGGCCTGCGCTCGTGCGCGCAGGTGATCTCGTACGAGATCGCGATGGGCCTGTCCTTCGCCGCGGTGTTCCTGTACTCGGGCTCGCTGTCGACCTCGCAGATCGTGCAGGCGCAGGGCCACCGGTGGTACGCGCTGCTGCTGCCGGTGTCCTTCCTGATCTACCTGGTGTCGATGGTCGGCGAGACCAACCGCGCGCCGTTCGACATGCCCGAGTCCGAGGGCGACCTGGTGGGCGGCTTCAACACCGAGTACTCGTCCATCAAGTTCGCGATGTTCATGCTCGCCGAGTACGTCAACATGGTCACCGTCTCGCTGGTGGCCGTGACCCTCTTCCTGGGCGGCTGGCGGGCCCCGTGGCCGATCAGCACGGTGTGGGAGGGCGCGAACCACGGCTGGTGGCCGATGCTGTGGTTCCTGGGCAAGCTGGTCGGCCTGCTGTTCGCCTTCATCTGGCTGCGCACCTCGGTGCCGCGGGTGCGCTACGACCAGTTCATGAAGCTGGGGTGGAAGGTCCTCATCCCGGTGTCGATGGTCTGGCTGATGCTGGTCGCCACCGTGCGCGCGCTGCGCAACGAGGACTACGACTACCGCGACATCGTGCTGTACGTGGGCGGCGGCGTGCTCGCCCTGCTCCTGGTGTCCTTCCTCGTCGACAGCCTGAGCGCCCGCGGGGGCGCCCGGGAGCGGGAGGCGGCAGACGAGACCGCCCTCGCCGAGGAGCCCGCGTTCGACCCGATGGCGGGCGGCTTCCCGGTGCCACCGCTGCCCGGCCAGACCCTCCCGCCCGTGCCCCGCCGCCGCCCGCGGCGCGAGCGCGAGCTGATTGTCAGTGGTGGCCCCGATACTGACAGTGACGGAAAGGAGGCCGACGGTGCCTGACTTCCACAACCCCGTGGCCGGCTTCGGCGTGACCTTCCGCGCCATGTTCAAGAAGCGGATCACCGAGCAGTATCCGGAGGAGAAGAAGCCCACCGCGCCCCGCTTCCACGGCCGCCACCAGCTCAACCGGCACCCGGACGGCCTGGAGAAGTGCATCGGCTGCGAGCTGTGCGCCTGGGCCTGCCCCGCCGACGCGATCTACGTGGAGGGCGCGGACAACACCGACGAGGAGCGCTACTCCCCGGGCGAGCGGTACGGCCGCGTCTACCAGATCAACTACCTGCGGTGCATCCTGTGCGGCCTGTGCGTCGAGGCGTGCCCCACCCGCGCCCTGACGATGACGAACGAGTACGAGCTGGCCGACCGCACCCGCGAATCGCTCATCTACACCAAGGACGAGCTGCTGGCGGGCCTGCGGGAGGGCATGGTCGACAGCCCGCACGAGATGTACCCGGGCACCGACGAGCAGGACTACTACCGCGGCCTGGTGACCGAGGCCGCGCCGGGCACGGTGCGCCAGGTGGCCGTCAGCAAGGGCGAGCAGCCCGAGCCCCCCGGTCCGGACGCTCCGGCCGGGACCCCGGCCGCCACCGGCGGCGCGGGCCCGGCGGACCGCCAGGGCGGGGAGGTCACGGCATGAGCGCGCTCGCCGCGGCCGCGAGCCAGACCTCCACCGGCGAGGCCGTCCAGTTCTGGCTGCTGGGCACGGTCGCCGTGCTCGGCGCGCTCGGCACGGTCCTGATGCGCCGGGCCGTGCACAGCGCCCTGTGCCTGGCCGGGACCATGATCGTCCTCGCGGTGTTCTACCTCGCCAGCGGGGCGTACTTCCTGGGCGTCGTCCAGATCGTCGTCTACACCGGCGCGATCATGATGCTGTTCCTCTTCGTCGTCATGCTGGTCGGCGTCACCGCCGCCGACTCCCTGAAGGAGACCCTGAAGGGCCAGCGCTGGCTGGCCGCCGCGTGCGGGCTCGGCTTCGGCATCCTGCTGTGCGCCGGCATCGGGAACGCCTCGCTGAAGACCTTCGACGGCCTGGGCCAGGCCAACTCCGGCGGCAACATCGAGGGCCTGGCCGAGCTGGTCTTCACCCGGTACGTGTTCGCGTTCGAGATCACCGGCGCGCTGCTGATCACCGCCGCGGTCGGCGCGATGGTGCTCACCCACCGCGAGCGCACCGAGCGCGCCCGCACCCAGCGCGAGCAGGCCGAGGAGCGGGTGCGGACCGGTCGGCAGCTGCCGCCGCTGCCCGCCCCCGGCGTCTACGCCCGGCACAACGCGGTCGACATCCCCGGCCTGCTGCCCGACGGCACCCCGGCCGAGCTGACGGTCAACGCGACCCTGCGCGGCCGCGGCCAGGTCCGCGACGTCTCCGCCAAGGCGCTGGCCGACCTCGCGGCCCTGGAGCAGCGCTCCCGGCGCCGGCTGGAGCGCGGTGACGTCGGCGAGGGCGTACGCCCCGGTGGGCCGGCCGGCGGCGGGCCCGGACCGGCCGGCCCGGGAGGACCGCCCGGCGCCGCCCGGGACCCGGCGGGGTCCCGCCCCCGGTCCCGCCCCGAGCCGCGTTCCGAGTCCCGCCCCGAGGACACTGAGCGGGAGGCGAAGTGAACCCGGTCTACTACCTCTACCTGTCCGCGCTGCTGTTCACCATCGGCGCGTCCGGGGTGCTCATCAGGCGCAACGCGATCGTGCTGTTCATGTGCGTGGAGCTGATGCTCAACGCCTGCAACCTCGCGTTCGTCACCTTCTCCCGCCTGCACGGCAACCTCGACGGCCAGGTCATCGCCTTCTTCACGATGGTCGTCGCCGCGGCCGAGGTCGTGGTCGGCCTCGCGATCATCGTGACCGTCTTCCGCTCCCGCCACTCGGCCTCGGTCGACGACGCCAGCCTGATGAAGCTCTAGAAGGGGACGCGTTCACGTGGAGAACCTCATCGGACTGCTCGTCGCGGCGCCGCTGCTGGGCGCGGCCGTGCTGCTGTGCGGCGGGCGCCGCCTGGACCGCTCCGGGCACTGGGTCGGCACCGCGCTGGCCGCGGCCTCCTTCGTGGTCGCCGCCGTGCTCTTCGCCGGCATGCTGGGCAGGGACGGCGACGACCGGGCCCTGCACCAGCACCTGTTCAGCTGGGTCCCGGTCGGCGGCTTCCAGGCGGACGTCGCCTTCCAACTCGACCAGCTGTCGATGACCTTCGTGCTGCTGATCACCGGGGTGGGCTCGCTGATCCACCTCTACTCGGTCGGCTACATGGAGCACGACGAGCGCCGCCGCCGCTTCTTCGGCTACCTCAACCTCTTCCTCGCGGCGATGCTGCTGCTGGTCCTCGCCGACAACTACCTCCTGCTGTACGTGGGCTGGGAGGGCGTGGGCCTGGCGTCCTACCTGCTGATCGGCTTCTGGCAGCACAAGCCGTCGGCGGCCACCGCGGCGAAGAAGGCGTTCCTGGTCAACCGGGTCGGCGACGTGGGCCTGTCGATCGCGATCATGCTCATGTTCACCACCTTCGGCACCTTCGCGTTCGCCCCGGTGCTGTCCTCCGCGGAGGAGGCGGGCGAGGGCAGGCTGACCGCCATCGGGCTGATGCTGCTGCTGGCCGCGTGCGGCAAGTCGGCCCAGGTGCCGCTCCAGTCCTGGCTGGGCGACGCCATGGAGGGCCCCACCCCGGTCTCCGCCCTCATCCACGCGGCGACCATGGTGACCGCGGGCGTGTACCTCATCACCCGGTCCGGGGCGATCTTCGACGCGGCGCCCGACGCGCGCACGGCCGTGGTCACCGTCGGCGCGGTCACGCTGCTGTTCGGTGCGATCGTCGGTTGCGCGAAGGACGACATCAAGAAGGCGCTGGCCGGCTCGACCATGTCGCAGATCGGCTACATGATCCTCGCCGCGGGCCTCGGCCCGATCGGCTACGTCTTCGCGATCATGCACCTGGTCACCCACGGCTTCTTCAAGGCGGGCCTGTTCCTCGGCGCCGGCTCGGTCATGCACGCCATGAACGACGAGGTGGACATGCGCAAGTACGGCGGCCTGCGCCGGTACATGCCGGTCACCTTCATGACGTTCGGCCTCGGCTACCTGGCCATCATCGGCTTCCCCGGCCTGTCCGGCTTCTGGTCCAAGGACAAGATCATCGAGGCGGCGTTCGCCGAGGGCGGCACCGAGGGCTGGATCCTGGGCGGGACGGCCCTGCTGGGCGCGGCCATCACCGCGTACTACATGACCCGCGTCATGCTGCTCACCTTCTTCGGCGAGCCGCGGTGGGGCCCCACGCCCTCCCCGGCCGAGCCCAGCGCCGAGCCCGCCGCCGAGACGGCCGGGGAGCACGCCGCGCCGCACCCGCACGAGGCGCCGACGACCATGACCGTGCCCATGATCGTGCTGGCGGTCGGCTCCGTCGCCGCGGGCGGCCTGTTCAGCGTCGGCGACGCGTTCCTGCACTGGCTGGAGCCGGTCACCGGCCACGAGGAGGGCGACTCGCCGCTGAGCGCCGCGACCGTCACCGGCGCCACCCTGGTGGTGCTGCTGCTCGGCGTCGCGCTGGCCTGGGCCCAGTACGGCCGGGCGCCCGTCCCGCGCACGGCGCCGCGCGGCAGCCTGCTGACCCGGGCCGCCCGCCGCGACCTGCTCCAGGACGACTTCAACCACGTCGTGCTCGTCAAGCCCGGCCAGTACCTCACCCGCGGCCTGGTCTACGCCGACCACGCGCTGATCGACGGCGCGGTGGGCGGCACGGCCGCCGCGGTCGGCGGCCTGTCCGCCCGGCTGCGGCGGGTGCAGAACGGGTTCGCCCGCAGTTACGCGATGTCGATGCTCGGCGGGGCGGCGCTGCTCGTCGCCGCGACCCTGCTCATGAGGGCGGTGTGACATGTCCTTTCCCCTGCTGACGCTGACGGCCGCGGTGCCCGCCGCGGGCGCGGTCGTCACCGCCGCCGTCCCCGCCGCGCGCCGGGCCGCCGCCAAGTGGGTCGCGCTCGGCTTCTCCCTGGCCACGCTCGTCCTGGCCGCGGTCGCCCTGGTGCGCTTCGACCCCGGCGGCGCGCACTACCAGCTCACCGAGTCCCACGCGTGGATCAGCGACTTCGGGGTGCGGTACGAGCTGGGCGTGGACGGCATCGCGGTCACGCTGGTGGCGCTGACCGCCGTGCTGGTGCCGTTCGTCATCCTCGCCGGCTGGCACGACGCCGACCCGCTGGAGGAGGCCCGGCCCAACCGCCGGTGGCGGCCCACCCAGGGCTTCTTCGCGCTGATCCTCATGGTCGAGGCCATGGTGGTGCTCTCCTTCGAGGCCACCGACGTGTTCCTGTTCTACGTGTTCTTCGAGGCCATGCTCATCCCGATGTACTTCCTCATCGGCGGCTTCGGGGACCGGGCCGGCGGGCGCACCGAGGAGGAGTCGGCCACCCAGCGCAGCTACGCGGCCGTCAAGTTCCTGCTGTACAACCTCGCCGGCGGCCTGATCATGCTGGCGGCCGTCGTGGGGCTGTACGTGGTCACCGCCGACGACCTGGGCAGCGGCACGTTCTCCCTCCAGCAGATCACCCAGGCCCGCGCGGCCGGGCAGCTGGACTTCGCCACCGGCACCGAGCGGCTGCTGTTCCTCGGCTTCTTCTTCGCCTTCGCCGTCAAGGCGCCGCTGTGGCCGCTGCACACCTGGCTGCCCGGCGCGATGGGCGAGGCCACCGCGCCGGTCGCCGTGCTG
Organism: Streptomyces sp. B1866; assembly: GCF_031932565.1. Classification (NCBI taxonomy): domain Bacteria; kingdom Bacillati; phylum Actinomycetota; class Actinomycetes; order Kitasatosporales; family Streptomycetaceae; genus Streptomyces; species Streptomyces sp. B1866. Next base: position 2,644 of record NZ_JAVSCF010000133.1, on the reverse strand, counting down.
ATCACCGCGGTCGTGGACAAGGTCGGCACCTTCGCGATGCTCCGCTTCTGCCTCCAACTCTTCCCCGAGGCCAGCACGTGGGCCACGCCGGTGATCCTGGTGCTGGCCGTGATCAGCATCGTCTACGGCGCGCTGCTGGCCGTCGGCCAGCGGGACATCAAGCGGCTGATCGCGTACGCGTCCGTCTCCCACTTCGGCTTCATCATCCTGGGCGTCTTCGCGATGACCTCCCAGGGCCAGAGCGGCGCCACGCTCTACATGGTCAACCACGGGATCTCCACCGCCGCCCTGATGCTGGTGGCCGGCTTCCTCATCAGCCGCCGCGGCTCGCGGCTCATCGAGGACTACGGCGGCGTGCAGAAGGTCGCCCCGGTGCTCGCGGGCACCTTCCTGGTCGGGGGCCTGGCCACGCTCTCGCTGCCCGGGCTCGCGCCGTTCGTCAGCGAGTTCCTGGTGCTGGTGGGCACCTTCAGCCGCTATCCGGCGCTCGGCGCCGTGGCCACCCTCGGCATCGTGCTCGCCGCGCTGTACGTGCTGGTGCTCTACCAGCGGACCATGACCGGGCCGGTGCGGGCCGAGGTGCGCGGCATGCCCGACCTGCGGGTGCGCGAGCTGGCCGTGGTGGCGCCGCTGGTGGCGCTGCTGCTCTTCCTCGGCGTCTACCCCAAGCCGCTCGCCGACATCGTCAATCCGGCCGTCGACCACACCCTGTCGGTGGTGGACAAGAAGGATCCCCGGCCCGACCACCCCGCCCCCACGGACAAGGGCTGGTTCGCCTACGAACCAGCCGGTGAGCACACCTCGGGAGGTGCCAAGTGAGCCACCCGGCGGCCGTCCACAGCCTGTGGACGCTCCAGGCGGCGGATCCGCCCGCCAAGATCCCCGCCCCGCACATCGAGTACGGCCAGCTCGCCCCGGCCCTGATCGTCCTCGGCGCCGCCCTCGTCGGCGTGCTCATCGAGGCGTTCGCGCCGCGCCGCAGCCGGTACGTGGCTCAGCTGTTCGTCTCCGTGGTCTCCCTCGCGGCGGCCTTCGCCGCCGTGGTGGCCCTGGCGGCCGGCGACTACGGCACCACCAAGGCGCGGATCGCGGCCATGGGCGCCATCGCCGTCGACGGGCCGGCCCTGTTCCTCCAGGGCACCATCCTGCTCGTCTCGCTGGTCGCCGTGTTCACCTTCGCCGAGCGGCAGCTGGACCCGGCCGGACACGGCGGCCGGGTCGACTCCTTCGCCGCCCAGCCCGCCGCCGTGCCCGGCGGCGAGGCCGAGCAGGCCGCCGTCAGGGCCGGGTGGACCACCACCGAGGTGTTCCCGCTGGTGCTGTTCGCCGTCGGCGGCATGCTCGTCTTCCCCGCGGCGAACGACCTGCTGACCCTCTTCGTCGCGCTGGAGGTCTTCTCCCTCCCGCTGTACGTGCTGTGCGCGCTCGCCCGCCGCCGCCGACTGCTGTCCCAGGAGTCGGCCGTGAAGTACTTCCTGCTCGGCGCCTTCTCCTCCGCCTTCCTGCTGTTCGGCGTGGCGCTGCTGTACGGGTACGCGGGCACCGTCACCTACGGCGGCATCGCCGACGTGGTGAACGGCGAGGTGGCCAGCCCCGACCCGGCGCTCGCCGGGACCATGGGCAACGACGCGCTGCTGCTGATCGGCGGCGCGCTGGTGCTGGTCGGCCTGCTGTTCAAGGTCGGCGCCGTGCCGTTCCACATGTGGACGCCGGACGTCTACCAGGGCGCGCCCACCCCGGTGACCGGCTTCATGGCCGCCGCCACCAAGGTCGCGGGCTTCGGGGCGCTGCTGCGGCTGCTGTACGTGGTGCTGCCCGGGCTGCGCTGGGACTGGCGGCCGGTGATGTGGGCCGTCGCCATCGTCACCATGGTCGGCGGCGCGGTCGTCGCGGTCACCCAGACCGACGTGAAGCGGATGCTGGCCTACTCGTCCATCGCCCACGCGGGCTTCATCCTCGCCGGTGTCGTCGCCACCACGTCGGACGGGGTGTCCTCGGTGCTGTTCTACCTGGCCGCGTACTCCTTCGTGACCCTCGGCGCGTTCGCCGTGGTCACCCTGGTGCGGGACGCGGGCGGCGAGGCCACCCACCTGTCCCGGTGGGCCGGGCTCGGGCGGCGCTCCCCGCTGGTGGCCGCGGTCTTCGCGGTCTTCCTGCTCGCCTTCGCGGGCATCCCGCTGACCAGCGGCTTCGCGGGCAAGTTCGCGGTGTTCAAGGCGGCGGCGGACGGCGGGGCCGGGCCGCTGGTGGTGGTCGGCGTGGTGTCCTCGGCGGTCGCGGCGTTCTTCTACATCCGGGTGATCGTGCTCATGTTCTTCAGCGAACCGCAGCCGGGCGGCCCGTCGGTGGCGGTGCCGAGCGCCCTGACCTCGTCGGCCATCGCGATCGGCCTCGTGGTGACCCTGGTCCTGGGCGTCGCGCCGCAGTACTTCCTGGACCTGGCGGGGGATGCGGGGGTGTTCGTGCGCTGAGCCCGCCGGAGTCCCCCGGCGGGCTCCCGGACCGGGTCCCGGCCCGGGTCCCGGACCGGGGCCGCCGGGTGCCCCGGGCCGGGCCGCCCCGAGCCGGTGGCCGGGCCGCCGGGTGCCCGTAGGCCGCGCGCCCAGGCGCGCCGGACCGCCGGATGCCCGGCCGGGTCGCCCCG
>NZ_JAVSCF010000132.1:0-17616 GCF_031932565.1 Streptomyces sp. B1866 | reverse complement strand
TGGCGGCCGCGGCTCCGCGCGGCGACGGGCGGGCGGGCCAGGTCGCGGTGCCCGCCGCCGACGACCCGCGGCCGGACCAGCACGAGGGCACGCGACACGGCGGGCGTGTGGACGCGCGCCCCGGGCCCGCGCGCCCCGACCTGGTGTCCGCGCCGGTGCGGATCGCCGACGCCGCGGCGGTGCGGCTGCTGCGCCCGGGGGACCGGGTCGACGTGGTGGCCACCAGCGGCTTCTCCACGGCACGCGAGCCGGCTCCCGCGCGGGTGGTGGCCCGCGGCGCCCGGGTCGCCGAGGTGCCCGAACCGCGGGGCGGGGAGGACGGCGCGGGCGGCGGCGCGACGGCCGCGGAGCCCGGCGGCGGGGCGCTGGTGGTGCTGGCCGTGCCGCGGGCGACGGCTGCCGCGCTGGCCGGCGCCGGGGCCACCTCTCGGCTGGCGGTGACCCTGTGCTGACCGCGGCGGCGTCACTCCCGCCCGGCGTTCTCCGCCGGGCGCCGACGGCGCCTTCCCCCGAGCCGGGCGCCCTTATCTCCACTCTCGCCCCTTTTCTCCCGGCTCTCCGGGCCTTGCCGAAGGCTCTGCGCGGACTGCTCCCGAGACGGGTCTGGACAGTGCCGCCCCGCCCTGCCGTATGTTGCGGACCCGTCGGTTCCGACGCGTACGCGGCAAGAGAGAGGCAGTGGGTTGAGCGAACAGAGCAAGAGCGTCCTGGAGGGCTTCAAGGCCTTCCTGATGCGGGGGAACGTGATCGACCTGGCGGTCGCGGTGGTCATCGGCGCGGCGTTCACCAGCGTGGTGAACTCCGTCGTGAAGGGCGTGATCAACCCCATCGTGGGCGCCTTCGGCACCAAGGACCTGGAGCGGTACCGCTCCTGCCTCAAGGGCCCCTGCGAGACGAACGCCGCGGGCGAGGTGGTGCACGGCATCCCGATCATGTGGGGCTCGGTGCTCGGTGCCGTGCTGACCTTTCTGATAACCGCGACGGTGGTGTACTTCCTGATGGTCCTGCCGATGTCGCGCTACCTGGCGCGGCGGGCCGCCAAGGAGCAGGAGGCGGAGGAGAAGGAAGCCGAGACGCAGAGCGCCGAGGTGCTGCTGCTGCAGGAGATCCGCGACGCGCTCGTCGCGCGGCGCGGAAGCGCCTCCGGGTCGTAGCCGTACGGCCGGCGGCTGGGGGCGCCGGGGCCGCAGGAGCCGTCGGGAAGGCGGCCGGAGGTGGCGGGGCCGCCGGCAGGGAGGCGGCCCGGCGGTGCCATACCGGTCGGCGGCCCGGGCACCCGCGGCCTGTCCCCGGCCCGCACGCAGGCGGCGCGGGCCGGGTGCGGACGGTGCTGTCAGAGGTGGTGCGGCGGCTTCTCGTCCAGGAAGCGGGCCAGGTCCGCCGCCGCACCACTGCGCTCGCCCCACCCACGGTCGGTGTCGTCCGTGGACCGCTGCGTGAGCGGGTCGTCGAAGACGAGCGCCGAGGGGACGGCCCGGGCGGTCGGCGCTGGCTCGCGTGGCCCGGGAGCCGACGGCGCGGGCCCGGTCGGCGCGGACCCGGAGCGGTCGTCGCCGGGCAGGCCCTGCTCGTACCGGGCCGACGACGGCGGGGCCGACGGGGCCGGGACCGGCTGGACGGACGGATCGCGCGGCCCGGAGGTGGGGACGGAGGTCATGCGTCCAGCGTACGGCGGGCCCTGCCGAGCGCCTCGTGCCACCACAGGTCGCGACCGGGCGTCCAGGGCACGGGGCGGCGGACGCGGTGGACGACCAGCACCGCGCGGACGTCCGGGCAGCCGGTCAGCGCCCGGTCGACCACGGGCTTGAGCGCCTGGGGCTCCTTGCGCCGCCCGGCTCCGTCGACGGTGATCAGGACGCCGGCGCCCGACTCCCGCAGCTGGTCGCGCAGTTCACGGGCCGACAGGCCGGTGGACAGCACGGCGCGTCCGGCGCCCAGCCGGCCGCAGGCGATGGTCATGATGATCGACTCGGAGATCAGCGGCAGGTGGACGGCGACCGTGTCCCCGGGTCTGACTCCCAGGCGGGAGAGCACGTCCGCCGCGCAGGCGGCCTGGTCCAGCAGCTCGCCGTGGGTGAACTCGTCGACGCGGTCCGGCTCGCTGATCCACCGGAGGGCGACATCGGCGGGCTGCCGCGCGGCGGCGTCCACTGCCTGGTGCTCGTCCGTGTGGGAAGGGTGCGACACGGCTGTCCCCTTTCGGACGGGGGCGAAAGGTATACCGATCAGCGTGCTGCCGGCGGGTCAACGTCCAATGAACGTCCGCTATATGCGACGCCCTTGTCCGTGCCGGATGCCGAGGCAGCCGAAGCAACGGATGATAGGGGCAAAAGCAGCGAAGCCTGGCAGCCGTGCCCGACGGCGGAACGGCCTTGACGCGGCCCACCGGCCGGGCCCCCGCACCCCCGGCGAGCGCCCGGCCGCTGGTCCCCGGCGGGCTTTCGCGGGCCCCGGACCCGCCGGGGCCGGCAAGGGGCACGGCCGCCCGGCCCCGGGTGCCCAGGGGCCGGGCGGCCGCAGTGGATCAGGCGCCGACTGGCAGCCTGGGCTCCTCCCCCGCCGCTCCCTGCGCGGCGGCCCGGCCCCCGGGACCGGCGCCTTCGGCCCCGGGGACCGCGACGGCCTCCCGGCGCATGCCCTTCAGGGCGATCACCAGCCCGGCCGACACCACCGTGCCCGCGGCCACGGCCAGCAGGTACAGCAGCGGCCGGCCGATCAGCGGCACGACGAAGACGCCGCCGTGCGGGGCGCGCAGCGTGCACTCGAAGGCCATCGACAGGGCTCCGGTGACCGCGCCGCCCGCCATCGCGGACGGGATCACGCGCAGCGGGTCGGCCGCGGCGAACGGGATGGCGCCCTCGGTGATGAAGGACGCGCCCAGCACCCAGGCGGCCTTCCCGTTCTCCCGCTCGGTTCTGGTGAACAGCCGCCCCCGGAGGGTGGTGGCCAGCGCCATGGCCAGCGGCGGAACCATCCCGGCCGCCATCACCGTCGCCATGACCTTCAGGCTGCCGGAGCTGGGGTCCGACACGGCGATGCCGCCCGTGGCGAAGGCGTAGGCGACCTTGTTGACCGGTCCGCCCAGGTCGAAGCACATCATCAGCCCCAGGACGACGCCGAGGATCACGGCGTTCGCGCCGGAGAGACTGTTCAGCCAGTCGGTCATGGCCTTCTGGGCGGAGGCGATGGGCTTGCCGACCACCACGAACATCAGGAAGCCGACGGCGGCCGAGGAGACCAGCGGTATCACGACGACCGGCATGATGCCGCGCAGCGCGGGCGGCACGGAGGCCCGCTGGATCGCCATGACGATCGCGCCCGCGATCAGGCCCGCGGCGAGGCCGCCGAGGAAGCCCGCCTTGATGGTGGTCGCGATGAATCCCCCGACGAAGCCCGGGACGAGGCCGGGCCGGTCGGCCATGCCGTAGGCGATGTACCCGGCCAGGACCGGCACCAGGAAGGTGAACGCCGCACTCCCGATCTGGAACAGCAGCGCGGCCCAGCTGTGGCCCTCGGTCCACGCGAAGTGATCGGCGACGGACCCGGCGTCCGCGATCTCGTAGCCGCCGATCGCGAAGGCGAGCGCGATGAGCAGGCCGCCCGCGGCGACGAAGGGCACCATGTAGCTGACGCCGGTCATCAGCCAGGTGCGCAGCCGGGTGCCGAAGCCCGCGCCCGGCCCGCCCGCCGAGTCCATCGGAGCGCTGCGGGCGGCGGGCTCCGCGGCCGGGGCGCCGGACGCGTGGCGTGCGGCCTTCTCGCGCGCCTCGGCTATCAGCTCGGCCGCGCGGTTGATCCCGGCCTTGACGCCGACGTCGACGGTCGGCTTGCCGGCGAACCTGTCTCTGCCGCGCACCTCGACGTCGTGCGCGAGGATCACCGCGTCGGCGGCGGCGATCGTGGCGGGCGCCAGCGTGTCGAAGCCGGCCGAGCCCTGGGTCTCGACGGTCAGCTCGACACCCGCGTCCCGCGCGGCGCGCTCCAGCGACTCGGCGGCCATGTAGGTGTGCGCGATGCCGGTGGGACACGAGGTGACGGCGACGATCCGGAACGGCCCGGCCGCCGGGGACCCGGTGGCCGGTTCCGCCGCCGTCTCGGCCGCCCCGGAGGCGCCCGCCGACGGGGACGGCTCCGCCGGCTCGGTGGCGGCGGCAGCCGGCCCGGAGGCCGAGGCGCCGGCCGGTTGGGACGGCTCGGACGCCGGTCCGGCCGGGTCCCGCGGTCCGCCGCGGATCACAGCGGCGGCGAGCGCCGGGTCGTCGGCCGTGCGCAGCGCGGCTGTGAACGCGGGGTCCATCAGGTCGCGGGCCAGGCCGGAGAGGATCGTCAGGTGGTCGTCGTCCGCGCCCGCCGGAGCCGCGATCAGGAAGACCAGGTCGGCGGGGCCGTCGGCCGCGCCGAAGTCGATACCGGCCGCGCTTCGCCCGAAGGCCAGGGTCGGCTCGGTGACGTGAGCGCTGCGGCAGTGCGGGATACCGATGCCGCCGTCCAGTCCGGTGGGCATCTGCGCCTCGCGCGCCGCCACGTCGGCGAGGAAGCCGTCGAGGTCGGTGACGCGGCCGGCCGCGGCCATCCGGGCGGCGAGCGACCGGGCCGCGGCCTCCTTGGTGTCGGCGGACAGGTCCAGGTCGACCAGGTCCGGGGTGATCAGCTCACTCATCGCGCGGCTCCTTCACTTGCGGTCCCGCCCAGCGGCGGGCGGATGAGCGGAGTGGGGGCGGGCGGGTGCGCCCGCGGTGGGCCCGGATACGGGCGAGGCGGGCCCGAAGGCCGCGGCGGGCCGGGGAGCCCCGGCGGACCCGGTGGCCGAGGCGGACCCGGGAGTCCCGGTGGACCCGGCGGCGGGGACCGGGCCCGGGCCCGGCGCGGCAGGTCCCGGTGCGGCCGCGGCGGGCTCGGCCAGGGCGCGGTCCACGGGGATGTCCGCCGTGACGACGACGGCCGCGGGGTCCAGGTCGGCCGGGCCCGGCATGGCGCTGCCGGGCAGCCGCACCGCGGCCGCGCCGTGTGCCAGGGCCGAGGCGAGCGCGGCGGGCCCGGCGCCGCCCGCGGCGAGGAATCCGGCGAGCGAGGCGTCGCCCGCGCCGACGTTGCTGCGGACCGCGGTGACGCGCGCCGTGCCGTGGTAGATGCCGGTGGCGTCCACCAGCAGCTGCCCGTCCGCGCCGAGGCTGGCCAGGACGGCGCGCGCGCCGGCCGACCGCAGTTCCTCGGCCGCCTTGGCCGCGTCGCCGACCGTGGCGAGCGGGCGGCCGACGGCCTGCGCGAGCTCCGCGGCGTTGGGCTTGACGACGTCGGGGCCCGCGCGCAGGGCCCGGGTCAGCGAGGGGCCCGAGGTGTCCACGGCGACCCGGGCGCCGGCCCGATGGGCGCGCGCGACCAGTTCGGCGTACCACTCCGGGCCGAGCCCGCGGGGCAGGCTGCCGCAGCAGGCGACCCAGTCGGCGGCGGTGACGTGTGTGTCCACGCACGCCAGCAGCGCCTCCGCCTCGTCGGCGGTCAGCTCGGGACCGGCGGCGTTGAGCTTGGTCAGGGTGCCGTCCGGTTCGGCGGCGGCCATGTTGACCCGCGTGGACCCCCGGACGGGCACGCCCGCCACCTCGACGCCCAGTTGCCCGAGCAGGTGCGCCAGCAGGGCGCCCTCCGGCCCGCCGAGCGGCAGCACGGCGACGGTGCGGTGGCCCGCGGCGGCCACGGCCCGCGAGACGTTGACGCCCTTGCCGCCCGGGTCGACGCGGTCGGCGGTGGCGCGGAGCACGGCGCCGCGCTCCAGCGCCGGGACCTCGTACGTGCGGTCCAGGCTGGGGTTCGGGGTGACGGTGAGGATCATGCGCGCGTCACATCCGTACCCTGCCGCTCGATGGCGAGGGCGTCCTTGGGGCTGAGCCCGCTGTCGGTCACGAGCAGGTCGACCTGGTCCAGGCCGCCGAACCGGGCGAAGTGCTCCTGGCCGTGCTTGGACGAGTCGGCGAGCAGCACCACCCGGCGCGCGGCGGCGATGGTGGCGCGCTTGACGGCGGCCTCGGCCAGGTCGGGGGTGGTCAGGCCACCGTCGAGTGAGAAGCCGTTCGTGGCGAGGAAGACCACGTCGGCCCTGATCTCCCCGTAGCCGCGCAGCGCCCAGGCGTCGACAGCGGCGCGCGTGCGGTGCCGGACGCGCCCGCCGACGAGGTGCAGGGAGATGCCGGGGTGGTCGGCGAGGCGGGCGGCGACCGGCAGCGCGTGGGTGACGACCGTCAGGCTGGACTCCAGCGGGAAGGCGGCGGCCAGGCGGGCGGCCGTGGTACCGGCGTCGATGATCACGCTGCCGTCCGCGGGCAGTTCGGCGAGGGCGGCGTGCGCGATGCGGTCCTTCTCGTCGGCGGCGGTGCTCTCGCGCTCGGCGAGGTCGGGCTCGAAGTCCAGGCGCCCGGCCGGGATGGCACCACCGTGGACGCGTCGCACGAGCCCGGCCCGGTCGAGGGCCCGCAGATCCCGCCGTACGGTCTCGGCGGTGACCTGGAACTCCTCGGCGAGGGACAGCACGTCCACCCGGCCGCTCTCGCGGGCGAGCCGCAGGATCTCCTGCTGGCGCTCCGGTGCGTACATGTGGTTGACCGCCCCCTCGATACCCGGTTCTGTGACTTCGGCGCCAGATTACGGGCACATCAGGGGGAAGTAAACACACTCGGACATGATTCAGAAATGAACGGGCATCAGCGGGCATCAAGAGGTGTCCGCTCGGCTGCGGAGCGGGCGGAACAGGCGGCTACGGACGGTGGCGGGCCCCGGCGCTCGGGGGGAGTGAGCGGCCGGGGCCCGGCCGACGGGTACCCAGAGGACGGCCGGCCACGCCTTTCGCGCGGCCGGTCTGCGGCGGGCCGGCGTTCCCGCCACCCGGCAGCGAGCCTGGCCGACGACCGGAGCACGGCCGGGCGCCCCGCGGCGATCGCCGCGGGCGCCGGCGGGCGGCTCAGGCCGCGGCGTCGAATCCGGTCTGCCGGGCCATCTTCTTCAGCTCCAGCAGCGCGTGCTTCTCGATCTGCCGGATCCGCTCCCGGGTCAGGCCGTGCTGCTTGCCGACCTCGGTGAGGGTGCGCTCGCGGCCGTCCTCGATGCCGTAGCGCGCCCTGATGATCGACGCGGTGCGGTCGTCGAGCCGGCCGATGAGCTCGTCCAGCTCCTCGCTGCGCAGCAGGGTCATCACCGACTGCTCCGGCGACACGGCCGAGGTGTCCTCCAGCAGGTCGCCGAACTGGGTCTCGCCCTCGTCGTCGACCGACATGTTGAGGCTGACCGGGTCGCGGGCCCAGTCCAGCACGTCCGCCACGCGCTCGGCCGTGGTGCTCAGCGCCTCGGCGATCTCCGTGTGGTCCGGCTCCCGGCCCTGCTCGCGGTTGTACTCCCGCTGCACCCGGCGGATGCGCCCCAGCTCCTCGACCAGGTGCACGGGCAGCCGGATCGTACGGGACTGGTCGGCGATGGACCGGGTGATGGCCTGGCGGATCCACCACGTCGCGTACGTGGAGAACTTGAAGCCCTTGGTGTAGTCGAACTTCTCCACCGCGCGCACCAGGCCGGCGTTGCCCTCCTGGATCAGGTCGAGCAGGGGCAGGCCGCTGCGCGGGTAGCGGCGCGCGACCGCCACCACCAGGCGCAGGTTCGAGCGGATGAAGACGTCCTTGGCGCGGTCGCCCTCGGCGGCGATCGCCTCCAGTTCCTCGCGGCTCGCGCCGGCGGCGGGCGCGTCGGTGATCTCCCCGTCCAGGATCTGCCGGGCGTAGACACCCGCCTCGATGGACTGCGAGAGCTCGACCTCCTTCGCCGCGTCGAGCAGCGGGGTGCGGGCGATCTCGTCGAGGTACATGCCGACCAGGTCGCGGTCGGCGATCTCCCCGCCTCCGGCGCGAACGCTGTGGGCCCCGTCAGCGCCACCGCTGGTGGCCTGGCTGTGGGCGACGGCACGGGTTGCCATGCGTGCTCCCTTAACTCTGGATCGGGCGCGAACTACGATGGACGAGTCATCTGCCGGGTGCCCCGTCCGATGGAAACAACGACTGGAATCCGGACAGAATTCCCATGCCGCGCACCCCTTTTTCCGATCATGCAGTATCCTTTGCCACCACCTCAGCAGCGGAGGCCAGATGCCGTCGGAATACGGGGAAGTGCAGGTCAGGCCGGGCGCCGAGCGCGACCTGGAAGCTCTGACGGACCTCTACAACCACTACGTCCGTGAGACCTCGATCACCTTCGACATCGAGCCCTTCACCACCGAGCAGCGCCGTCCGTGGCTGCTGGCCCACCCCGAGGACGGCCCGCACCGCCTGTTCGTCGCCGAGGAGGCCCCGGCCGGGACGAGCGGCGCGGACGGCACGGCAGCGCGGGGCCGCCTGCTGGGCTACGCGACCAGCGGCCCGTTCCGCGCCAAGGCCGCGTACGACCCGTCCGTCGAGACCAGCGTCTACTGCGCGCCCGGCGCGGGCGGCCGCGGCATCGGCACCCTGCTGTACAAGCGGCTCTTCGAGGCCCTGCGGGACGAGGACGTGCACCGCGCGTACGCCGGCGTGGCCCTGCCCAACGAGCCGTCCCGCCGCCTCCACCTGAACTTCGGGTTCCGCCACGTCGGTACGTACCGCGAGGTGGGCCGGAAGTTCGACCGGTACTGGGACGTCGCCTGGTACGAAAGGCCCCTCGGCCCCGACCGCTGACCCCTGACCTCGCCGGCCGGCCGCCGGCCCCCGCCGCGGCCCGCCCCCGCCCGCCCGCCGACTTGCCGGGCGCCGCGCGCGGGTGTGCCCTGGAAACAGGGACACCGGGCGGGAGTCAGGAGCCGCGCCATGGACGCTCACACAGCCGCTGCGCCGCGCCACGGCCCCCGGCGCCACCACGGCCGCCACCCGCACCTGTCGGTGCCGGCCGCCTGGGCGGTGCCCCTGCTGCTGGGGCTGTGCTACGGGGCGTACGCGGGCTTCCTCGACCACGAGCAGGGCGCGTCCGCGGCCGGTGCGACGGTGCTCGGCGTGGTGGCCGCCGCCGTGACCGCGGCCCTGTGCCGCCTGGTCGGCCGGTGGCAGGCCCGGCTGATGCCCGAGCTGCGGGCGACGGCGTACGGCGCGCTGACCGGCGCCGCGGTCGGCTACCTGCACAGCCTCAGCGGCGCCGACCACCCCAGATCGGTGGTCCTGGGGCTGCTGCTCGGCCTGGGCACGGGCATCGCGTCCTTCTACGTCTTCTACACGCACGCGGACTGAAACCATGACGCGACGAGAAGCCGCCCGGCGCGCGGACCGCCGGGCGGGGCCGGAAGAAGTAGGTCCGCAGGCCGCCGCGACCGCGACCAGCGGCCGTTCCGGGCCGCCCCGCCCGGTTCCTAGCGTGGTGGGCATGACCGATACCGACGGCATTCTGGACGAAGCCCTGGACCGGCTGCACCGGGCCGGCCCCGAGCGCCGGGGATGGCTCAGCAACCACGGCCCCATGGCGGTCGAGGCCCTGGTCAGGGGCGGGCACGGCCCGTCCGTGCACCGCTGGCTCGACTACTACCGCGACAAGCTGGAGGACATGCCGAGCCCGTACGCGCGCGTCACCGGCGACAACTGGCGCGAGGCCCTGGGCGACCCGCGCCGCGTCGCCGACTGGACCGCGTACTTCACCCGCGAACTCGCCGACCACCCGTGGCGGGAGGTGCTGGCCGCCTGGTGGCCGCGGCTGCTGCCGGGCATCGCCGGAGGCGCGACGCACCCGGTGATCCGCGTCGGCCACGCCGTACGCACCCTGCTCGCCGACCCCGGTGACGCCGCCGCGGGCGCGGCCGGGCCGCGCACCGCCGAGCTGGCCCACGCCCTCGGCTACTGGGGCGCGCGCCACCTGCCGCTGCCGCCGCTGGGCAGCATGCCGGGGCCCGCGCCGGCGAGTGCCGCCGGCGCGCTGGCCGCCGTGCCGCGCGTGGCCGACCAGAACGGCGGCGTCCGCGACCGGCTGGCCCGGATCGGCGCCCTCCCGCAGTGGCCCGGGGCCCGGACGGCACCCGGGGCGCGGGGCGCGCCCGGTCCCGACGAGGCGCGCGACCTGCTGGCGGAGCTGGTACGGGCGGCGGTGCGCCGGTACGCCACCCACGGCCACGGCGACCCGATCATGCTCGTCCACACCGCCACCGCGCCCAACGCCGTGCTGCGCACCCTGCCCGCCCTCCCGCGCGAGCTGTGGGCGCCGAGCCTGGACGCGGCGTGGCGAGCGAGTGCGGCGATCACCGCGGGGTACTCCCCCGAGGCCGCGCTGCCCGTCGACCGGCTGCCGTCCATAGCGCCCCTGCTGTCGGCGGCGCCGCCCGCCGAGGCGTCCGGGACCGCCGGGGCGCCGCCCGGACCGGCCGCGCTCTTCCCGGAGGTCTTCGCGCGGGCCGCGGCGCACGGCGACGAGCACGCGATCAAGTTCACCGACACGGCGCTCGACGTGGCGGCGGCCGAGGCGGCGCGCGCCGCGGCGGCGGACAGCGGGACGGACGCGGAGGGCAGGACCGGCCCGGGCCCGCGGGGCGCCGCGGATGACACGGCGGCCGGCGGACGCGACCACCGCGCCCTGGCGGCGGCGCTGCGCGCGTGCGACCTCATCGACCCCGCGCTGTAGCAGCGCCCGGTCCTGTCGACGGTCCGGTTCAAACCTGGTCGCCCGTTTTTATCCGTCCGGGCCGGGACCGGACCGTACGCCGTCTGGCACCGACACTGGCCATCACAAGAATTATTTAAGTTTCAAGATCGCATCACTACACTGGGCTCGTGGAAGCCATGAACACCCCCGTACCCTCGCCGGAGCCGCGGTGGCTCACCGAGGAGGAACAGGCGACCTGGCAGGCGTTCATCCATGCCACCAGGCTGCTGGAAGACCATCTCGACCGGCAGTTGCAGCGCGACGCGGGCATGCCCCACCTCTACTACGCCCTGCTGGTCGCGCTCTCCCGCGCGCCGCACCGGCGCATGCGCATGACCGAGCTGGCCAAGGCCACGAAGATCACCCGTTCCCGGCTCTCGCACGCCGTCGCCCGCCTGGAGAACAACGGCTGGGTGCGGCGGGAGGAGTGCGCCTCCGACAAGCGCGGCCAGAACACGGTCCTGACCGACGCGGGCTTCGAGGTGCTGCGGCGCACGGCGCCGGGCCACGTGGCCGCCGTCCGCTGGGCGCTCTTCGACCGGCTCGGCCCCGAGCAGGTGAGGCAGTTCGGCGACATCTGCCGGACGATGGCCGAGGGCCTGCAGCCGGAGGGCGCCGACCTGCCCTGGCTGCGCTAGGGCAGGTCTTGATCATCACGCGAAAGGCCCCGCCGACCCGCCGGACGAACCGGGGGCGGCGGGGCCTTCCCGCGTGCCGGTAGGCGCGGCCCGACCCGTGGCGCTCAGTGGGCCATGACGGGAATGCTCAGGTCGTCGGCCCCGTCCCCGGAACCGGCCGGCTGGCTGCCGTCCTGGGGTCCGGCGTTGACCGAGACGAACGCGACCAGCGAGGCCAGCACCAGGATGCCGAACGCCCACCAGATGGCGGTGGAGTAGCCGTGCACCCTCGACTGGAGATCGAGGTACTGCAGCGCGGCCGGGGTGCCCTGCGGCGGCCGGTGCGAGGACAGGTACGAGGAGGTGGCGCTGGAGGCGATGGTGTTGAGCAGCGCGGTGCCGATGGCGCCGCCCACCTGCTGCGAGGTGTTGACCATCGCGGAGGCGACACCCGAGTCGCGCGGCTGGACGCCGAACGTGGACAGGCTCATCGCCGGCATGAAGGCCGTACCCATGCCCAGGCCCAGGATGAGGAAGGCGGGCAGGAGCAGGGCCGCGTACGAGGTGTCCAGGTCGATCTGGGTCAGCATCAGCATGCCGACGGAGGCCGCCAGGAAGCCGGGACCCATCAGGAGCCGTCCCGGGACACGGACCATCAGCCGGGTGCCGATCTGCGTCGACCCGATGATCATGCCCGCGATCATCGGAAGGAAGGCCAGACCGGTCTTGACCGGGCTGTATCCCTTCACGATCTGCATGTAGTAGGTCAGGAACAGGAACAGACCGAACATGCAGATGATGGCGAGGCCCATCGACAGGTACGTACCGCCGCGGTTGCGCTCGGTGACGACGCGCAGCGGCAGCAGCGGCGCCTTCACCCGCGACTCCACGTAGACGAAGGCGACCAGCAGCACGGCGGAGACGATGAACAGGCCGACGGTCACGCCCGCGGTCCAGCCGTCGGTATCGGCGCGGGTGAAGGCGTACACCAGCGAGACCAGGCCGACGGTGGCCAGCAGGACGCCGGGGATGTCCAGCTTGGAGTCGTTGCGGGAGCCCGCGGGCTCGTGGATCACCAGGATCGCGCCCGCGGCGGCGATGACGGCGAAGGGGATGTTGACGAAGAAGGTCCAGCGCCAGTTCAGGTACTCGGTCAGCACGCCGCCGAGGATCAGGCCGACGGCGCCGCCGCCGCCCGCGATGGCGCCGAAGATGCCGAACGCCTTGGCGCGCTCCTTGGCGTCGTTGAAGGAGACCGCCAGCAGCGACAGCGCGGCCGGGGCGAGCAGCGCGCCGAACACGCCCTGGAGCCCGCGCGCGGCGAACAGCATGCCCGCGTTGCCCGCGGCGCCGCCGAGGGCGGAGGCGAGCGCGAAGCCCACCAGGCCGATGGTGAAGGCCCGCTTGCGGCCCCACAGGTCGGCGACCCGGCCGCCGAACAGCAGCAGTCCGCCGAAGGCCAGCGCGTAGGCCGTGACGACCCACTGCCGGTTGGCGTCGGAGATGTCCAGAGCGTGCTGCGCGGAGGGCAGGGCTATGTTCACGATGGTCGCGTCGAGCACGACCATGAGCTGGGCGATGGAGATGAAGACCAGCACTTTCCAGCGCTGCGGGTCGGCCTCCTGGGGGCCGGCCTTCAAAGCCGTTTCAGGCATTACGGAGCCTACCTAGCGGTGCGAAGAGGTATACAACGGGCCGGGCGGAGAGGCCGCGCGCCGCGTGGGTTCGCGTGACGGACGCGCATCGACGGGAGGGCGCTCAAGGCGTCCCCCACGCCCGGCCTGCTCGCATTACGGACTGACGGAACTGACGAAACTGATCGGTCACATCGGATGGTCCTCGCGGTCCTCGGGGACCGGAGGGGCGAAAGGGTGGCGGGACCTGCGTCAGCGGACAAGTCTCCACAGGGTGAGTTAATGTCGTTTCACTCGCGCTTCGCGACGGCTTGCGGCGTGAAAAAGATCACGGCGTGCAGCGCAGATCCTCCAAGGTGGTAGCGGAGCCGGGCAAAGGGGTGTAGCCGGGGGCCCGTAGGCCGTCCAGGAACAGATACAGATGACGGCGCACGAACAGGCCGAACTCCACGCAGCCGCCCTTGCCGGGCAGCGGCCGGGTGAGCTGTGTGACCGCGACCAGGAGATCGCCGACATCGATATCGGCGCGCAGCTGCCCGCTGGCGCGTGCGGCCGTCATCAGAGCCTCGATTCCCGTCTTCAGCCGGTCACGGGCCGCGAGCTGCTCCGGGTGGTCCTTGTCGACCTCGTCCGAGGTCATCGGGCAGAGTGCGCCGATCCGCTCGTCGGCCGCCGCCAACACGAAGCGCCGCAGCGCCTCGAACGCGTCGGGCTCCTCGGCCGCGGCGGCCTCCGCCTGGTCGGCGGCGCGGGACATGACCGACAGGACAACGTGGTGGATCAGCTCTCGCCGGTCCGTGAAGTGCCGGTAGATCGTCGCATTCCCCACGCCCGCGCGTCGAGCGATTTCATCGAGGCTGGCTCCGGCGCCCTGCTCGACGAGCATCTCGCGGGCCGCCGCGACGATCCGCTCCCGGTTGCGCAGGGCGTCCGCCCGCAGCCGGGGCGGCGCCGCCTGCGCCATCCTCGGCACGCGGACCGCGGCGACGGCCTGCGCGGCCCGCGCGGCCTTGCCGACTCCCGGGGCGGGCAGGGCGCCGGGCCTGGCGTCGGTCCGGTCGGGGCTGGCGGAAGTGGCCATGACGTCGCTCCTTCCTGGTACCGGACCGCGGCCCAGTGGTCAAAGGTCAAGATCTACCGGGGAGGATGTCCCCGTTTCGTGTTCGCACCCGAGTAAACGGGGACCGGGTCCCCGGAAATTTCCCGTCGGGTAGGTGGCGTGCGTCACACATCTCGCGGGCTCCTCCACCCGCACGGCCCGGTTTTTTCACCCGGACGGCGGTTCCCGCCGCGCGGCAGCACCGGGGGCGCCCCACGGTGGTCGGCGAGATGAAGCAGCAGCGCCCCCGGATACGCAGCCCCCGCCGCAGCAGCGCGCTCGCCGCGGCCGCCGTCCTGGCGGTCGCGGCGGCCACACCGACGGCCGTCCCGGGCACGGCCCCCGCCCGCGCGGGGCACGCGCGGGCCCGCGACGCCGGGGCGGCGGCCTGCGCCCTGGCCCCCGCGCCCGGCGCCTCGCCCCTGTCCGAGGGCATCCCGACCCCCGTCGGCCACAGCCGCGGCACGGGCCGGGTCGACGCCCTCACGCTGATGATCGACTTCCCGGACGCGCCCGGCGAGGGCACGGCCCGCCGGCGCTTCCGGGAGTTCTTCCCGCAGACCGCGCGGTGGTTCGCCCGCGCCTCCTACGGCCGCCTGGACTACCGGGTCTCGGCCCCGGCCGGCCGCTGGCTGCGCATGCCGCGGCCGTTCGGCTCGTACGGCCTGGACCGCGGCAGTCCGTACGAGCCGGGCTACCACCGGCTGCTCACGGACCTCGTCCGCGTGGCCGGCCCGGTCGTCGACTTCCGCCGCCACGACCTGGTGAACGTCCTGGTCACCCCGAACGCCGGACCGCCGGCCGTACGCGCCGTGCTGTCGGTCAGCTTCGCCGCGAACCCGCGCGCGCCCGTCGCCGACGGGGTCCGGCTCGCCAACGTCTCCTTCGTCTACGGCCGCCAGGACGACGGCACCGGCTCCTACCCCCGGACCGGCTTCCGCGTCCTGCCGCACGAGAACGGCCACCTCTTCGGCCTGCCCGACCTCTACACCGGCGCGGGCGGCGACCTGGCCGGGCACTGGGACGTGATGAGCGAGGACTGGGGCCCGGGCAACGACCTCATGGCCTGGCACAAGTGGAAGCTGGGCTGGCTGCGGGCGGGGCAGGTGGCCTGCGCGGCCCGGCGCGGGGGCTCGGCGCACACGCTGAGCCCGCTGGGCCGCCCGGGCGGCACCAAGCTGGTCGTCGTGCCCCTGTCGGCGACCGAGGCCCTGACCGCCGAGGCGCGGACCGACGAGGGCAACGACGACCGGGTGTGCCGCCCGGGCGTGCTGATCTCGCGGGTGGACACCCGGACCGGCTCGGGCGGCGGTCCGGTACGGGTGGCGGACGCCACCCCGGGCAGCCCCGGCTGCACGCGCGAGCCCAACGTGCACCCCGGGCTCAGCGACGCCGCCCACCGGCCGGGCCAGTCCTTCACCGCCGGCGCGCGCGGGGAGCGCGTGACGGTCCGGGTGACCGGCCGCGACGCGCGCGGCGGCTACCGCGTCGAGGTCACCCGCGGTCCCGCCAGTGCCGGCGGCCGAGGGTGATCAGCCGCAGCTGCCGGTGCGCGGTGTCCACCACCTGCCGCTCGGCCTCGGATCCCGGGGGCGTCTCCAGCAGCGCGGTGGCGGTCAGCACCATGTGGTCCACGTACAGCTCGGCGAACATCCGCACGTCGTCCTCGCGCCAGCCGTCCGGCGCCAGCTCGGAGGCGAAGGCGGCGGCGACCTCGTCGGCGACGCCGCGCAGCTCCTCGGCGATGGCCTCGCGCACGGCCTGGACGCCGCCGTACCGCTCGCGCGCGATGAAGCGGACGTGCGCGGGGTAGGCCCGGACATGCCGCAGCACGGCGTCGACCGTGCCGTCGATGCGCCCCTCGTCCCGCCTCCGCTCGGCCAGCAGGGCGCGGACCATCACGTGCAGGCGGCCCAGGCACTCCTCCACGAGCGCGACGCCGAGGTCGGCCATGTCGTGGAAGTGCCGGTAGAAGGAGGCCGGCACCACGCCCACCACGCGCGTGACCTCGCGCAGGCTGACGCTGCTCAGCGACTGGTCCTTCATCAGCAGCAGCCCCGCCTCCAGCAGGGCGCGGTGGGTCTTCTGCTTCTGCGCCTGGCGGATGCCCAGACTGTGAGTCATGTCATTCAGTAAACAGCCGTTCTCCTATTTTGACCAGCCGCCCACGGCACGCCGCCGGCGCCGCTCGCCGCCTCCGCGGCCGTCGGCCACCGACCGCTCGCCTTCGCCCGCGAGCGCGCCG
Source organism: Streptomyces sp. B1866 (assembly GCF_031932565.1). Classification (NCBI taxonomy): domain Bacteria; kingdom Bacillati; phylum Actinomycetota; class Actinomycetes; order Kitasatosporales; family Streptomycetaceae; genus Streptomyces; species Streptomyces sp. B1866. The sequence goes on along the minus strand of NZ_JAVSCF010000132.1, from coordinate 1,395 downwards.
CACGGAGTACCCCTCGGCGCCGCCGATCTGCCGCCGCTCGCCGTACTGGTGAGCGCGGATCACTCCGCCTTCTGGCAGCCCGAAAGCTGAAACCCCCGCCGCCGCACGGTTCGAGACACATCGCCAGAAGCCGCCGCCACCGGACCGGGAGAGCGCCCCGGGCCACCGCCGGGCCGCCGCAGGGGCAATCGCCGCACCACTGGACAATAACTTAGGTTAGGTTAACCTAACTCCTGGTTCCCGCCACTCGGGTTCCGTATGCGTCCAGAAAGGCACCCTCATGCCCCGCTCCCGTATGCCCTCCCTCTCCCGCCGCGGCCTGCTGGCCGCGGGTGGCGCGGCCGGACTCGGCGCCCTGGTCACCGCCTGCGGAGGCGACGACCCGGGGTCCGGCGGGTCCGGGAGCGGCAAGGACGGCGGCGGCACCTGGTCGTTCACGGACGACCGCGGGAAGAAGGTGGGCCTGGGCAGACGGCCGCGGCACGTCGTCGCCTTCGTCGCCTCCGCGGCGGCGCTGTACGACTTCGGGGCCGCCGACCGGATCGTCGGCGTCTTCGGCCCGACGACGCTGAAGGACGGCGCGCCGGACCCGCAGGCGGGCGACCTGGACGTCCGCAAGGTGACGTCCCTGGGCAACGTCTGGGGCCAGTTCAACGTCGAGAAGTACGCGTCCCTGGACCCCGACCTGCTGATCACCAACATGTACGACCCGGGCGCCCTCTGGTACGTGCCGGACGACAGCAAGCAGAAGATCCTCACCCTCGCGCCCAGCGTCGCCCTCACCACCGCCCGTGTCTCCCTGCTGGAGCCCATCAAGCGCTACGCCGACCTCGCGGCCTCCCTCGGCGCCGACCTGACGGCCAAGCGGATCACCGACGCGAAGGCGCGTTTCGAGGCGGCGGCCGAGAGCCTGCGCACGGCGGCCAAGGGCAACCGCGTCAAGGTCCTCGCCGCGTCGGGCAGCGCCGACCTGTTCTACGTCTCCAACCCGGGCGTCAACGCCGACCTGATGTACTTCCGCGAGCTGGGCGTCGACCTCGTCGTCCCGCGCAAGACCGACAAGGGCGGCTACTTCGAGGGCCTCAGCTGGGAGAACGCCGACCGTTACCCGGCCGACGTGATCCTGCTCGACAACCGCACCTCCGCCCTCCAGCCCAAGGATCTGGCGGCCAAGCCGACCTGGGCCCGCCTCCCCGCGGTCAGGGCCGGACAGGTCACGCCCTGGAGCAGCGAACCGCGCTTCTCCTACGCGGGCGCCGCGCCGCTGCTGGAGTCCCTCGCCAAGGCCGTCCGGGACGCCCGGAAGGTCGTCTGACGCGCGTGCGGCCGGGGCGCCGGCGTCCCGCGCGCCCTCGCGCCCCGGGCCCGGCGCCCCGCGCCCCGCGCCCCGCGCCC
>NZ_JAVSCF010000131.1:0-17662 GCF_031932565.1 Streptomyces sp. B1866 | reverse complement strand
CGGCGTCCCGCTGCCGCCCGCCGAACGCGGCGACGTCGACCGGATCGCCGCGGCCGCCCGGCGGGCGCTGGGCGACGAGGGGTTCGTGCGGTGCTTCGCCGAGGGGGCGACGGCGGGCGCGCCGGACGAGGTGCCGGACGGCGGGACCGGCGGCGCGCCGGGCAGTCTCGGTGGCGGACCGGGCGAGGCTTCGGATGGTGGCCCCGGTGGCGTGCCGGGCGGCGGGGCCGGCGGCGCGCCGGGCGGCGCGGCGTACGGCCGGTCCGGTGACGCGCCGGACGCCGCGCCCGGTGGCGGCCTCCCGCGCGTGGCGGACGTTCGCGGCTGACCTCCCGCGCGGGTCGTCCGTACGGGCCAGGGCCCAGAGCCAGGGCCAAAGGATCAAGGACCGGGGGTCAGGGGCCAAGGCGCCGGTCGGAGCGGACTCCGGTCCCGGTCCGCCTGGGCCGTACCCGACCGGGCCGTACCCGCCTGGGCCGGGCCGTCCCGCCGTCGCCGCGCGCGCCCGCGCCCCCTGACGGCTCCCGGCCCGCCCTGCCCCGCCGCCCGGCCCGGCCGCCGTCAGGCCCGGCCGGTGCCGGTCGGGGCGGCGCTGTCGTCCTTACGGTCGGCGGCCCTGTCGGCGGCCCTGTCGTCCTTACGGTCGGCGACCCGGCCTTCGGCGCGGTCACCGCGGCGCCCGGCGGTGCGCGAGGCGATACGGGCCGCGTCCGGCCAGCGGACGTCGCGGACCCAGCCGAGCTTCTCGAAAATGCGGATCGTGCGGGCGCTGGAGTCGATCTGGCCGCGCAGCACGCCGTGCCGGGCCGAGGTGGGGTCGGCGTGGTGCAGGTTGTGCCAGGCCTCGCCGCCGGACAGGGGCGCCAGCCACCACACGTTGCCGGACTTGTCGCGGGACGCGAAGGGCCGGGCTCCGGCCATGTGGCAGATCGAGTTGATCGACCAGGTGACGTGGTGGACGAGCCCGACCCGTACCAGGCCGCCCCAGAAGAAGGCGGACAGCGCGGCCGAGCCGTCCCACGCCCCCTGGCCCCACAGGCCGCCGACCACGGCGGGGAGGACGAAGGAGGACAGGGCGATCAGGGGCTGCCAGGTGCGGACGCGCACCATGTCGCGGTCGGCGAGGAGGTCGGGGACGTAGTGGCGCTCGTTGGTCTTCTCGTTGTTGAACGTCCAGCCGATGTGCGCCCAGACCATGCCCTTGGCCAGCGCGCCGACGGAGGTGCCGAACCGCCAGGGCGAGTGCGGATCACCGGGCTGGTCGGCGAACTGGTGATGGCGCCGGTGGTCCGCGACCCAGGTGATCGGGTCGCCCTGGATGGCCATGCTGCCCAGCACGGCGAGGGTGATCCGCAGCGGCCTGACGGCCTTGAAGGACTTGTGGGTGAACAGGCGGTGGTAGCCGATGGTGATGCTGTGCACCGTGATGACGTACATCACCGCCGCGATCACCAGGTCGTGCCAGCTCACACCCCAGCCCCAGGCGACGGCCACCGAGGCGATCACGGCGAGGAAGGGTACGCCGACGAAGAAGCCGACGATGACGCGGTCCGAGTTGGCCATCCGGTCACCCCACAGGGCATCGTTGGCCGGGCGCGGCTGGGCCATGTTCGTTCTCTCCCTAGGTTGCGGGCAGATCGCGTCGGCGGTCCGGGGCCGGGGCCGTACGGACGGCGGGGGTCACCAGGCTCGTGGGGCCCGGCCGGGGACGCGGGGGGCCGGCGGGTGGGCGGTGTGGTACGCGGCGGGGTGTCCCTGGGGACGGGTGGGGGGTCGGGACGGCCGCGTGCCGTCGGGTTCGGTCAGGCCGGGTGCGGTGCCGACCGTCGACGGAATGTAAACCGCCTGTTCCCGCCGCGCCTACCGGCTGGTAGGGACTTGCTCGTGGCCGTGAGTGTCCCGGGACGCGGCTTGTGGGGCAGGTGAGCAATTCTGGTCGGCCTGGCCGTCGTGTCCGAAACCAGGCGGCCGCCGCCACGGCGGGCTCGGCGGCGACGGCCGTCTTCGGGCCCGCGGCCCCGCACGCGTCGCCGCCTCCGGGCCGCCGCCTGACGCGCGCGCCGCCCCGTGCGGTCGGCCTCCCGCGAACCCGCGTCCCGCGCGGGACGGCATCCCGCGCGGGCCGCCCGTCCCCCACGGGCCGACGCGTGCTACGGCTCCGGCGGCTCCCCGGCCACCTGCGCGTCACCTTCCGGGAGAGGGAGGCCGGCGCGTGCTACGGCTCCGGGCGGCCGTGGACCAGCAGGTGGTACTCCTCCAGCCTGCCCCGCGCGTACAGCACGCTCGCCAGGCGGTCGCGCTCGGCGAGGGTGTCCGGGTGGTCCGGGCCCAGCGCGAGCTCGCAGCCGTCGAAGGCCGCGCGCAGCTCGGTCTCGGCCTCCTCCAGGCGGCCGAGCGCCCGCAGCGTCTCGCCCAGGCCGCCGCGCAGGGCGAGGCTCAGCGCGTCCGCCTCGCCGAAGGCCGCCAGGGCCCGGTCGAGCGCCGCGCGGTACTCGCGCTCGGCCTCGGCCGCGTCGCCGGACAGGCGCAGGGCGTGCGCGAGCCGGCGGCGGTGGGTGAGGGCGGTACGGCCGTCCGGTGCGGCCTCGGCGGCGCGGGCGCGGTACCAGGCGGCGGCCTCGGCGAAGCGGCCCTCGTCCAGCAGGGCCCGGCCGTCGTCGGCGTACGGCCGCACGGCCAGGCCGCCGGTCAGGACCGGGCCCGGGGACTTGTAGGCGGCCTCACCGGCCGACAGGGCCACCGGGACCGCGGGGCAGGCGGCCCGGTACTCGTTCAGCACCGGCTTCAGGCGGGCCCGCCGCGGACCCCGCAGCCGGTCCGAGCCGTGCAGCAGCAGTGCCAGACCGCCGGATTCCAGCCAGCCGGACGCGGCCTGCTCCGGGACGCCGTAGACACGGCGCAGCTCGGCGAGGACCCAGCGGACCACGGGCCGGACCGGCGTCGCGTGCCGCCGCGCGGCGGGCAGGCGGGGGCGCAGGGGCCGTACGCGCCGGTCGGGCCAGGTGGCCAGGTCGAGCAGGACCGGGACGGGGGCACGCGGGTCGGCGGCGGCCCGGTCGGCGAGCGCGGCGGCCAGGGCGCCCAGGACGGGCGGCACCGGGCCCCCGGCGGCCGGTCCGGCACCGCCGGGGCCGCCGGGGTCTCCAGAGCCGCCGGGGGCCGGGGTGCCGGGGCGCGGCGGGTCCTCCAGGATCAGCAGCCGCCCGCCCGCGCGGGCGAACAGGTCGGCCAGGTCCGTACTCGCCGCCAGCGGCACGGCCGGGTCGCCGTCCGGCCCGTCCCCCGGCAGCACGTCCAGGGCCGCCTCCAGGACCTCGCCGGGCCTGCGGCCCGCGTACGGCCCGCCGCCGGTGCCCGGTCCGCCGCCGTCCGGCCCGGCACCGTACGCGGGCACGCCCGGCACCGCCCGTACGGCCTCGATCAGCGCGCGCCGGCCGCCGGCGGGCACCGGGCCCGGCTCGGCGGCGTGCACCGCGTCCAGCGGGTCGACGCCCGCCAGGTACTCCTGGAGCTCGGCGTGCATGAACCGCCACCCGGAGCGGGTGCGGGTGATCAGCCCGTTGCGGGCCGTCTCGCGCAGGAAGGGCGTCAGCCGCCACGGCAGCACCCCGAGCCAGCCCGCCATCAGCCGCAGCAGCCAGGGGCGCAGCAGCGAGGCCAGGGCCAGAAACAGCACCGCCACCGGCAGGGCGACCGCGATCGTCGTTCCGGCGGCGGCCAGCAGCGGCCACAGGTGCAGCCAGCCGGCCGAGCCGCCCGAGACGATGGCGTACGCGGAGATCGCCACGGTCCCGGGCACCCAGACGGCCAGCGCGTACGGCAGGGCGACGTCGTCGGCGGTGGTGTCGCTGTTGGTGAAGGTCCGCTCCCCCGAGATGAGCATCACCAGGCCCATCAGGAGCGCGCACGCCAGGGCGCCGTGGGCCAGGCCGAAGGCGACGCCCCAGCGAGCGGGCGGGTTCAGGAAGACGCCGGTGGCCGCGGCGAGCGTGGCCGCGGCGGCCAGCACCCGCCCCCGGCCCCCGGCAACGATCATGACCAGGACCCCGAAGGACGCGACGACCGCCGCCGCGAAGACGCGGTTCCACACCGGCGACAGGCCGAGCAGCCAGCCGGTCAGCGCCGACCCGGCCCGCGCCAGGCCCAGCCCCGCGGCGGCGCCGACCGCCGTACCGGCCACGATCGCCGCCGCCCGCCGGCACGGGCGCAGCGCGAGCGGGTCGGGCGGGTGCCCGGGGCCCAGGACGGCGAGCAGGCTCGGAACCGGCATCGCCACGCCGCAGAAGCCGAAGAAGACGGCGGCCAGGGTCGCCGGCACCACGCCGGCGTGCCGCGCGTACGGCAGCGCCACGCCCACCAGCAGCGCCGCGCCCACCAGCGGCCCCAGCACGCAGCTCACCCCCATCACCCACGGGCCGGGCGGGTCGATGCGGCGGTAGGTGCGGCGCAGGTCGGTGGCCGAGGCGCTGCCCGCGCTCTCGGTCAGCCGGGCGAGCTGCGCCAGCCAGCGCAGCGCGACGGTGGGATGGTGCCTGCTGATGCCGCGCCGCCGGTCCAGCACGTCGGTCACGTACGCGTGCATGAGCCGCCGGCGCAGGCCCGCCACGTCACCGTCCATCGCCGGGCCGTCGCCGGGCGCGCCGCGGTAGACGCCCTGGGCGATCTGGAGCCACAGCGGGGCGTCGACGAGCCGCCACAGGTCCGGGTCGTCGCGCAGCGCGGCCCGCAGGCCGTCCAGCGAGGCGCCGCCCCGGTCCAGGGCCAGCTCGACCTGCTCGCGGGACAGCGGCTCGATCACCACCGCGCCGCGCAGGTGCAGCGGCGCCAGCTCGCGGTAGTTGTCCACCCGGCAGGTCACCACCATGGACGGGCTCGCGTCGTCCCCGGCGGCCTCGTCCAGGTACTGCGCGCAGCGGTCCCGTACGGCGGGCCGCACCTCGTCCAGGCCGTCGAGCAGCAGGGCGAGGCGGTGCTGGGCGATCCAGCTGCGGCCGACGTGGGGGCGCAGCTTGTAGTGCCGGCGCAGGTACCACACCAGCCACGCGCCGAGGTCGTCCGGCCGCTGCTCGTCCGCGCCGTCGCGGCGGCGCCGGAACCCCCGGCGGCGCTTGCGGCCCCAGTCGGCCAGCGGCACGACCACCGGGATGGGCTGCTCGGGGTCCTCCTCGGCGCGCCGCAGCAGCTGTGCCGCCAGCTGGTAGAGGGTGGTCGACTTGCCGGAGCCCGGAGCGCCGAGGATCAGCAGGGACCGGCCCTCGCGGTCGTAGACGCGGTCGATCGCGCCGGACGGCCAGCCGTCCGGGCCGGGGCCGCGGGGGTCGCCGGGGCCGTGCGGATCGCGGGGGTACGGCGGGTGGTGCGGGTCGCCCGGGTCGCGGAGCAGCGGCTCGGCCACGGTCTCCGGGGCCGGGCGCAGCGACAGCGGCAGGGCCGGGCCGCTGCCCAGGCGCTGGTCGAGCTGGTCGCGCAGCACGCCGCCGACGCGGTCGAGCATGTCGCGGCGGTAGCCGCCGTACGAGGGATGTTTCAGCTCGGGCGCGTGCAGAAGGTCCGCCAGACCGCGCAGCGGCCGCGCCTCCCAGCGGCGCAGCAGCAGCTCGGCGGCGGTGGACAGCACCGCGAGCGCCAGCAGCAGCGGCCAGGACCAGGGCCGCAGCGGGAACAGGAACCGCGGCACCTCACCGCCCATCGCCATGTTCCCCACGACGCCGACGGCGAGGGAGAGCCAGGCCCCCAGCATGACCAGCACCGGGCCGACGTGCCGTCCGAACCGCTTCCGCATGCCCCCCGCTTCCTCCCCCCGCCACCGGCCGGCCGGGCGGCCGGGCACGCGACCGGGCGGCCGGCCGAGCGGTGGCGCGGCTCGCGTCGATCACCGAGGAGGGGAGGTCTATTGTCCCATAAGCGCCTTCTGGGGAAGGGTTGTTGGGACGCAACGATCTCGTTGCGACTCGGTCCCGAGGCCGGCCCGTACGGCTCCGTACGGCTCGGGTCCGGCTCCCGTGCGCTCCGCTCCCGTACGGCCCGTACGGCCCGCTACGGCCCGCTACGGGCCGCCTGGGGCCGCCTGGGGCCGCCGTCCCGGCGGCGGAGCGGTCATCCTGGAGGCATGGAGCGAGCCCCCGGCCCCGATCCCGGTCCCGATCCCGGTCCCGACCGCGTCCGTGTCCGCCGCGTCTACGATCCGCCCGGCCCCGATGACGGCACGCGCGTGCTGGTCGACCGGCTCTGGCCGCGCGGCCTGGCCAAGGCGGAGGCGCGGGTGGACGAGTGGCCCAAGGAGGTCACGCCGTCGACCGAGCTGCGCCGCTGGTACCACGGGCCGGACGGGACGTATCAGGAGTTCCGGCAGCGGTACGGGGCCGAGCTGGCCGCTCCCGGGGCCGCCGCGGCCCTCGACCGGCTGCGCCGCCTCGCCGCCGAGGGGCCGCTCACCCTGCTCACCGCCGCCAAGGAGCCCGGCCGCAGCCACGTCGCCGTCCTGCTGGAGCACCTGGGCGAGGGGGGCGGGCCGCCCGGCGCGTGAGCCCGGCCGGGGTCGCGGGCGCGGCGNCCTGCTGGAGCACCTGGGCGAGGGGGGCGGGCCGCCCGGCGCGTGAGCCCGGCCGGGGTCGCGGGCGCGGCGGCGGTCCCGGGCGCGGTCCCGGGCGCGGTCCCGGGCGCGGTCCCGGGCGCGGTCCCGGGCGCGGCGATGCGGGGATTGCCCCCGGGGGCGGACGGCGGAAGACTGGCCCTCCCGCGGACGCCGGAACAGGCCGGACAGCCGACCGCCCCGGCGGCGGGCCCGGGTCCGGGTGAGGACAGTGACAAGGGGGGTTCTCCGGCGTGGCCATCGACTACCGCAAGCACCCGCGGCCCGCCGCGACGCGCATCGACTACCGCAAGCGTCCGCGGCAGGCCGAGAGCCCGGCCGCCGGCCCGGCGCCCGGGCCCGCGATCAGCCTGGAGAAGGTCCGGGCGGCCGCCGGGGAGACGCTCACGAGGGCGTACGAGTCGGCGCGGGTCTCGCTGGAGAAGACCGGCCTGGCCGGCCAGCGGGCGGCGGTCTACCTGGTCCTCGACCGGTCCGGCTCCATGCGGCCGTACTACCGGGACGGCACCGTGCAGCACCTCGCCGAGCAGGCCCTGGCCCTGTCGGCCAACCTGGACGACGACGGCGTGGTGCCCGTCGTCTTCTTCTCCACCGAGGTGCACGGCGTGGACCACCTCTCCCTGACCGCCTACCGCGGGCGGGTCGACGCGCTGCACGCCTCGTACGGCCACATGGGGAAGACGAACTACCACCTGGCGATGCGGGCCGTCATCGACCACTACACGGCCTCGGGCGCGAGCGACCCGGCGTTCGTCATCTTCCAGACCGACGGCGGCCCGACCTCGCGGCCCGCCGCCGAGCGGCTGCTGTGCGGCGCGGCGGGACTGCCGATCTTCTGGCAGTTCGTGGGCTTCGGTGACCCCCACCACCGGCAGTTCGACTTCCTGCGCAGGCTGGACGACCTGCCGGTGCCGGACCGGCGGGTGGTGGACAACGCCGGCTTCCTCCCGGCGGGCACCACTCCTCGCCTGACCTCCCACGCGGAGCTGTACGACGGGCTCATGACGGAGTTCCCGCACTGGCTCCGGGCGGCCCGGGAGGCGGGCGTCATCCGCTGAGACCGGACCCGGGGGCTCCCGCGCGCGGCGGGCCCGGAACGGACTCCCGCGCGCGGCCCGGGGCCGGGCTCCCGCGCGGGGCGGAAGCCGCCGGGCCGGCGCGGGCTCAGCCCGGCCGTGCCCGCCAGGCCCCGCGGCCCGGCGGCGCGCCTGCCCGGCCCCCGCTCAGACCACCGTGAGCAGCACCCGGTCGAGTGTGAGCTGGCCGGAGCGCAGGTCGCGGGTGATCTCGTGGGTGCGGGGCCTGGCGCCGTCGATCAGGGTCGCGTTCTGGGTGAGGTAGTCGTCCGGGACCGCGACCCGGCCCTGCCGGAACAGGTCCTCCACGAACGACACGGCCGCCCGCGCGGGCTCGGCCGGGCGCAGGGAGCCGGTGGCCGGGTCGGCGCCCGACACCGCGAAGCGCGGCGGCTGCGTCGGCGCGTGCACCGCGAACTCCTCCGTCAGCCCGTAGTGCTCGGCCGGCACCGTCACGTCCGACAGCGTCTCCTCGCGGGCCGGGCCGGAGCCCGAGGCCGCGTCGGAGACGGCGGCGGCGAAGCGCGGCGCGGCCTCGGTGACGGAGGCCGCCGTGGACGGCGCCATGATGCCGTGCCGTACGAACGCGGCGCGCAGCGCGGGGCTGTGCTCGCCGCCGTACAGCGCCTGGTCGGCGGTGATCATGTGGGCGGCGGTCTGCGCGAAGATGCCGGGCACCACCGGGGTCGCCGTGAGGCCCGCCACCAGCAGCCGGCCCATGACCTCGCCGGCCTGGGCGAGGCCGGTGGTGTCGCGGTTCTGCTGCTGCCGGTAGACCCCGGCCAGGGCTTCGAGGAACGCGCCGGTGAACACGCGCGAGAAGGAGTGCGGCTCGCTGGAGAGCTGGCCGGCCGGCGCGTTGGGCGGCAGGCCGACCGGGTCCTTGTAGAAGAAGTCGTTGGCGGCGTTGCGCAGGCAGTCCGGGTCCACCGCGCCGGGCGCCTGCTGGCGGATCGCCCAGCCCAGCTCCTCGGCCAGCCGGGACAGCCGGGAGGACTTGCCCGGGTCGCCCTGCGTCTCCACCAGCGCGCCGTCCACCAGGGACTCCACGCTGAGCGCCGAGAGGATGGCGCTGATATCGCCGAACGACTCGTGCAGGGCGGCGGCCTCGGCGCTGGCCGCGCTCCACAGCTGGGGGCACAGCGTGTCGAGCACGGCGTGCCCCACCTCGTGGCAGACGATCTCCGAGCTCTCCCCGGAGTGCACGGTGACGCCCGCGACGGTGTGGTGGAAGAAGCTGAGGCCCTGGCGGTCGTAGAAGGCGTTCAGGTCGTCGCCGACGTCCAGCTCGGCGGTGAGGGCCCGGCCGACGGTGGGGTGCCAGGTGAGGCCGTCGGGCATCAGCGGCCCCCAGAACCCGGTGGAGCGGCTCAGCGCGTCGGCCGCCGCCCAGTAGCGGAACTCCGGCGTGCCCGGAAAGTCGCCGCTCTGCCGCGGGCGCGGCCCGGCGACGCCCACCGGCAGCGGCTGCCGGTCGAGGTCGGGCGTGGGGCGCTGGATGGGCGCCCGGGCGGACGGCGGTGTCCCGGGGTCGTCCTCCCAGGTGCGGATGTTCTGGGTCTTGTGTTGCGGGATGGTGTGGTGCCTCATGGCTGCTCTCTCCTGCGGCCGGGGCTCGCGGCGCGGCGCGCGGAGGGAGCCATGACGCGAGCCATGGTTTTTCCCTTGTGAGTGCCCCCGAGCAATGTCCTGGGGGCGCCCCCGAGTCATGCCCCCGTTTTCCCTTTTTGTCCCACCACTCGTCACGCTACGCGCGGGCGCGGAGGTGTCAAACGCTGGGGCGGGGGCGGGCGGGGTACGGCCTTACGCGCGGGGGCGGGCCGGCGGGAGCGGCTGTCGGTTACGGGCCGGCGGGAGCGGCTGGCGGGGGCGGGCTGGCCGGGGCGGGTACGGGCCGGCGGGGGCCGGGGGCTCAGGCGACCCCGGGCACGTACCGTACGAGCCCCGGACGGCTCGCGGCGAGCCGCAGGACGCCGTAGGCCGAGCGGACGATCCGCTCCTTGGTCCAGGCGGCCGCCCGGCCGGTGAGGACCCGCTCCCGTGGCGAGTCGTCGGCGTGCACGAACTGCACCAGGCCGTCCTGGCGCCCCAGGCTCAGGCACTGGATCACGTACCGGAAGCGCAGCGGCCGGGGCCGTCCTCCGCACGCCTCGGCGAGCACGGTCGCGGCCGCGTGCGCGCCCATGGGCAGCGCGGTGGCGCAGGCCATGCGCAGGCCCGCGGCGGCGTCCCCGGCGGCCAGGATCTCGGGGTGGGAGACCGAGCGCAGGGCGGGGTCGACGCGGATGCGGCCCGCGGCGTCCAGCGCCAGGCCGGCCGCGGCGGCCAGGCCGGTGTGCACGGCGGGCGGCCCGGCCCACACCACGGCGTCGGCGTCGACCTCGTCGGCCGACGCCACGTGCCGGCCCTCCTCGACGCGTACGGCCAGGCCGCGCAGGGTCGCCAGGACGTGCGTCCGGCCCCGCTCGGACAGGCCCGGGCCGACCTGTCCGGCCGTGACCAGGCCGACCCGCCACTCCGGGTGCGCCTCGGCCAGCTCGGCGGTCATCTCGACGCCGGTGAGGCCGCCGCCGACGACGGTGAGGCGGCCGGGGCGGTCCGCGCGCAGCCGCTCGCGCAGGGCGGCGGCGGTCTCGGCGGTGTACACGCGGCCGGGGCGCGCCGGGTCGGCGGGCGCGCTGCCGGCGGCTGCGGCGGCGGGCGCCGGGGTGTGGCTGCCGAGGGCGTAGACGAGGCGGTCGTACGGCAGGGTGCGGCCGCCGTCGGTGGTCACGGCGCGGGCGGCCGGGTCGAGGGCGGTGGCGCGGGCCGCCAGGTGCCGCACGCCGGTCCCGGCGAGCAGGCGCGCCAGCGGGTGGCCGACGGACGCGCGGCGGCCCGCGGCCAGCTCGTGCAGCCGCACCCGCTCGGTGAAGTCGGGGTCGGGGGCGACGAGGGTGACGTCGTGGTGGGGGGCGAGGCGGAGGGTGGCCATCAGGCCGGCGTACCCGGCGCCGAGGACCACGACCCGCTGCCGTCCCCCGCCGTGGACTGTCGTCGTCGCTGTGGTGGCTGTGGTGTCGCTCATGCCAGGGGGACGACGCGGGCACGCCCGGTGTGACCGTGACCCCGGTCACACGCCTCGCTCCCCGGTCAGGCCGCCGAACAGGTCGAGGTGGCGCAGCTTGTCCGGGTTGACCACGGCGTCGACCTCGGTGATCCGGCCGTCGTACACGGTGATGCCGTAGACGCCCGCCCAGCCCCGCACCGGGTCGGCCAGGACCAGGCCGGGGGCGCCGTTGACGTCCCGTACGGCGATGCGGGAGGTGTGCGGGTCGAGGGCGCGAGCCAGTCGGAGTGCAAACCGTGCAACCTGCGCCGCACCCACGATGGGAACGCGGGCCGCCGCGACCTTGCCACCGCCGTCGGAGCGCCACACCGCCTCCGGGTCCAGAACGGCCAGCAGCGCGTCGAGGTCTCCGCCCAGGACGGCGGACAGAAACGCGTCGACGGCGCGCCGGTGCTGCTCGCGGTCCACCGAGCGGCGCGGCGCCTCGGCCCGTACCCGCCGGCGCGCGCGGGAGGCCAGCTGCCGTACGGCCTCGGGGCTGCGGCCCACCGCCTCGGCGACCTCGGGGAACGGCACCGCGAAGACGTCGTGCAGCACGAAGGCGGTGCGCTCGGCCGGGGTGAGCCGTTCGAGCACGGTGAGCAGGGCCAGGCCCACGGACTCGTCCAGCGTGACCCGGTCCTCCGGGCCCGCCTCGGTGACCACGGGCTCCGGCAGCCACGGCCCGACGTAGGACTCGCGGCGGGCCCGGGCGGAGCCGAGCTGGTCGTAGCAGATGTGGCTGACGACGGTGGTCAGGTACGCGCGCGGGTCGGCCACCCGGCCGGACGGCAGCGCCTGCCAGCGCAGCCACGCCTCCTGTACGGCGTCGTCGGCGTCGGCGACCGACCCGGTGATGCGATAGGCGACACCCCACAGCCGGGTGCGCTGCTCCTCGAACGCCGCCGGTTCCGCCATGTCCGTGCTCCTTCCTCCGGCCGGCCGCGCGGGTCCACGCGGCCCGGGCCGCACCGGTCGCGCGACCCCGGAGGGGGACGGCGCGGGGCGGCGCGGTGTGACATCGGCGCCGCGCGGACGTCTGGACCCGGTTTTACACCCGCGAACAATGTGACATCCGCCACAGTGATTCAGTCGACAACGAAGCTGCTTAGTAGATCACCCAAGCCGACATAAGCACTTTTTCGCAACATGGTGGACGCCCGCCGCAGGGGCCCGCGCCCGCCACCGCCACTCGCCGCCAATTCCCTTTCCTTGGCCGGAAATTGACGCTCCGACAGATATTCGCGAGAAGAGTCCGCCGCGGGACCGGCACGCCAGAGCCGATTATTCAAGATCCATTTCGGTTACGAGTCGATGTAGTAACGAGCACATGTCACCAGGTGGCCGCACGCCTCTAGGAATAGCCCGTCCTGGACGGCAACCTTGCAGCTCAGACGCACGGACCACGCCCTCGCGGGGCCCGTTGCGAGCACCGCGCGGGGAGCGGATCCGAGCGCGGGCCGACATACAGACGCTGAGCCACCTAGTGAGGTCAGGCATGCGGAATCACCGCAGAAAGAAGCTGTACCGGCGAATAACCGTCGCCACCTTCGCCGCCGCTGCCGTGGGTGTTCCCTCCGTCGCGATGGCCGGAATCGACCACTCGGACGACACCTGGCGCGACGGCCGCGACGCCCACCAGTGGTCGCAGTCGCCGACCGCGTCGCCGACCTGGACGCCCTCGGGCGGCTGGACCCCGTCGGACGGCTGGACGCACGGCACCCCGAGCGCCCCGGCGAGCAGCACCGCGCCCGGCGCGACCCCGAGCGCCACCCCGACCGGGACTCCCAGCGCCACCCCCACCGCGACCGTGAGCGCGACCGCCCCGGCCCCGGCCGCGAGCCTCGCCAAGGTCGTGGACCTGGTGAACGCCGAGCGCGCCAAGGCGGGCTGCCAGGCGCTGACCGTCAACGCGGACCTGACCGAGGCCGCCACGGCGCACAGCGCGGACATGGCCGCCCACCAGAACATGTCCCACACCGGCTCCGACGGCTCGTCCCCGGGCGACCGCATCACCGAGGCCGGGTACGACTGGAGCACGTACGGCGAGAACGTGGCCTACGGCTACGCCACCCCCGAGCGGGTCATGGCCGCCTGGATGGCCAGCGCCGGACACAAGGCGAACATCCTGAACTGCGGGTTCAAGGAGATCGGCGTGGGCCTGTCGCAGCCGAACTCGTACTGGACCCAGGACTTCGGCGCCACCCGCTGACGCCGGACCCACTGACACCGGACCCACTGACACCGGACCCGCTGGCGCCGACCACCGACGCCGACCACTGACGCCGGAGGGCCGCCCCCGGCCGACGGAAGCTCCCGCCGTTGACTCCCCGGCGGGAGCTTCCGCCTGCCCGCACACGGCACGACGACCGCCCGCACCTCACCCAAACCGCACCCCGCACACGCCACACGCCACCCAAACCGCACCCCGCACAGACCCCACCGAGCCCAAACCGCACACCACCCACCCCCACCCCACTAGACATGCAACCCAACAGTTGCCTATGGTGGCGGTACAGGGGGTCCGTATGGATGAGGTTTTCAAGGCGCTCGCCGACGCCACGCGCAGGCGGCTGCTCGACCGGCTCAGCGGCCAGGACGGGCAGAGCCTGCGGGAGCTGTGCGACGGCCTTGGGATGAGCAGGCAGGCGGTGAGCAAGCACCTGGCCGTACTGGAGCAGGCCCGCCTGGTCGCCGCGGTCCGCCGGGGCCGGGAGAAGCTGCACTACCTCAACCCCGTGCCCATAAACGACATCGCGGAGCGCTGGATCGGCCGCTACCGCCGCGGGCACGTCCGCGCGCTCGCCGACCTGCGCCACACACTGGAGAGCGACACCATGAGCAAGCCCGAGTTCGTCTACGTCACGGTCATCCGCACCACGCCCGAGCGCCTGTGGCAGGCCCTCACCGACCCGGCCTTCATCCGCCGCTACCACGAGAACACCGGCCCGGACTCCGACTGGCAGGTCGGGTCGCCGGTGCGGTGGAAGATGAGCCAGGGCGGGGAGTTCCGCGACTACGGCCAGGTGGTGCTGGAGTCCGAGCCGTACCGCAAGCTGTCGTACACCTGGCACAACTACGAGCCGGAGATCGCCGCCATGTTCGGCTGGAGCGACGAGAAGCTGGCCGAGCTGCGCAAGGAGCGCGTCTCCAAGGTGTCCTTCGAGATCGAGCCGATCGGGGACGCGGTGAAGCTGACCGTGGTCCACGACGACTTCGAGCCGGGCAGCGAGATGCTGGCGGGCATCAGCGAGGGCTGGCCGCTGATCCTCTCCAGCCTGAAGACGCTGCTGGAGACGGGCGAGACCCTGCCCCTGGAGGAGGCGGCGGCCGACCAGGGCGCGTAACCCGGCGCCCCGGCCCGCCGGGCGAATCCCGTGAGATGTCGGCAGGCTGATCGCGACCCGCCCAGGAGGCGGGCTGGGACGTGGGCGTCGTCGCCACGGCCCCGCCCTACGTGAACCCGCCCCTGGCCGCCCACCCCGCCTACCGCGAGAGCCTGGCGCGGCTGCGCGGGATGGGCATGCTGATCAGCACGTACGGACCGGAGGCGGCCGACGGCGCGGGCGGCGGCTTCCGCTGGGAGGAGGCCCTGGAACTGCTCGGCCCCCGGCGGCCCACGCGCAGGTGACGGGCGCCGGGAAAAGACGTCAGGCTGAGGCGGGCAGCGGATCCGACGGCCCTGCCAGGCGCCATCGCGGACTGGTGGCCGGGTCCCGGCACCACACCGTCTGCCGACTGGGCTCCACCGTCATGCCCCAGTCGTACACCGACGGCTCGTCCTCGGCCGACCACCAGTCCCACACCCGTACGACCTCGTCCGCCAGCCGTCGCGGACCGCCCTGGTAGGCCACGGTCCGGCCGTCGCCGACCGCCGCGCACATGGCCCACGACGCCTCGCCGTCGTGGAGCCACACGTTGGTGCCGTCCGCGTCGGCCGCCGTCCGGACGCGCACCTCGGGCAGGGCGACCCGCACCGCGAACCGCAGGTTCCAGTCCGTGTGCAGCGGGCCCATGTCCCGGGCCGGGCGCTCGTCGTCCGGGTCGCCGGTTCCGCGCACGTCGCGATACTCCCGGCTGGGGGCGCCGGTGCCGCGGGCGGGCATGAACGTCGCCAGGCCCTGCACCCAACCGGTGGCGGACCGGCCGTCCGCGGCGACCGTGAGGGCCACGTGCCCGAGCCTCCCCCAGGGGGTGACGATCCGCCCTCCCGGGCGCGTCTGGGCGATCCAGGCCCACGGCACCGTGTCGACCGCGTACGTCGAGATGACCCGGTCGTACGGCGCGCCGCCTGGCCAGCCCGCGGAGCCGTCGCCGATCTCGACCGTCACCCCGGCCCGCACGTCGTCCAGCCGTCGACGGGCCTCGGCGGCAAGCTCCCGGTCCACCTCGACGCTGACCACGTGCCCCGGCCCCGCCCGCCAGCCCAGCAGCGCGGCGTTCCACCCGGTTCCGGTGCCGAGTTCCAGCACGCGGTGGCCGGGGTCGAGCAGCAGTGCGTCGAGCATGTCGACCACGACGGCCTGGCAGGAGAGGCTGGACGACGGGTGGCCGTCGGCGAGTCGGGTGACGGCCGCGTCGTCGGGACCGGCGTACACCTCGGCGGCCCACCGGTCGGGGTCGGTGCCGCGGACGACGGGAACGTAGGCGTGGCCGTCCCAGTGCCAGAGCCGATCGGGTGCGAACGCGTGCCGGGCCAGGGCGTCGACGGCCTGGCGTGTCCAGGGGGAGCGAGCGGGCCAGGCCCCGCGGACGGACATGGCGTCCGCGAGGCGCTGGCGGTGGTCATCGAACACGGGGTTCACTTCCTGTGGGTGCCAGTCGGCGGCGGTGGCGGCGGCACCTGTCCATCAGTGTTCCCCGGGGGCGGCGTGCCCTGGGAACGACGGGGCCGCCGGGAAGAGGCCGAGAAGCTGGCCCGCTCGGTGGCGGCGAGCCGTCTGGCGGCGGGGGCTCAGATCGTAGGGCCGGTGATCTCCGTGTTCTGGCATCAGGGCGAGTTCGGATCGGGTGAGGAGTGGCAGGTGCTGTTCAAGGCCCGCGCCGACCGGTATGCCTCGCTGGAGGAGCACCTGCTGCGGCACCACCCGTGGCAGAACCCGGAGGTCTCGGCAGTGCCGATCGTCGCGGGAGCGGACGCCTACCTGCGCTGGGTGGACCGGACAACCGCGTCGGAACCCGCCGACTGACGTGGCAGGGACCTGGCCTGGTCCAGGACCGTGGCCACGGCCGGAAGCGCCTGATGGGGGCTGAGTTGGCACAGGAGCGGCGCAAGCGCTGACGGGGCGGAGGTGGCGGCCCTGTGCGGGGCGGACGGCGGTTGACGTCAGCCGCGCGCGCTCGGGTGCCGGTCCCTTCCGGCTCCGGGGCGGGGTTGCTTCCGACCACGTTGCCCCCAGCGACCATCTGGAGCGCAGCAACCGGGACTCGGGGGCTGGCGGGCTTCAGCAGGGTGCGATATAGGCGCGGGCGAACCAGGTTCCGATCGTGGCGCGGTGCACGTGTCCGGCGATCCCCCGGTCCCCCTCCACTGCCATCGTGGCGTGGATGTGGACCTTCCCATCCACGATTTCTCCGGTGCCGTGCATTTCGGCCGGTTGGTCGTAGCTGGTGACCACGTCTTGCGAGGCGTCCGTGCGCGGCATGGTGGAGACCGTGAAGGAGTCGACGGCGCCGATCAGGGAGACGATCGCACCGTTGTCGATACCCAGTTCTTTGACGCGCTGGGCAAGCGCTCCCATCAGCTCACCACTCTTGATCTCGATCACGTGCATGCGGCTCCCCGCCTACCAGATGGCTGATGTCCCGAAGCATCGTAGCTGAACACCAGCGGGCCCCGGCGTCACCAGGATTCGTCACCTCATTTGCACACCTACTTGCAAGGAAGGTTGCTTTTGAAGGCAACGAGCAAGGATCTGCGGCGATCCGCTCTGCCGTGTGCCACGGCAACCCAGAGATCCGGGCAATGACCGCTGTCATGTAGAGGCGTCGCGCATCAGCGTCATGGCTCAGCGAGCGGCACACATCGACGGAGAAATCTTGCCCAGGTACCTTGGCGAGGATTCCCATCGCATTGACCCGCAGCAAGGGAGTCGAACCGTCGCCCATCCACTGTTTCAGCCTCTTGCGGGCGGTTTTGTCAGTGAGGGAGGCGATGAGAAGGTCTGTCGCATGAGTGGTCTGAATGGCCGTTATGGGGCCCGGATCGTTACCGGCAATGCTCGTCACCAACTCGTTGGCGGCGGGCCCATGCGTGCTGGCCAGTGCTGCCAGGTTCACAAAAGTCCTACGATTCATGCGACTGAGCGTAGCTTCGTACGTCAGTGCGGCGAAAGGTACCTCCAGCACCTGAGCCAAGGGCTTGAGCCATGACTCCGATGGGATCACACCTCCAACATGCCTCTCCCAACGGCTGATGTACTCGCGGGTGATGCGGGTTCCAGTCGCCTGCTGAAGCCTCAGGGCTAAGTCGCCCTGAGACAACCCCAGGCTCTCTCGCAAGTCCCTGATCATCTGCGCGATTGCCACGTGCCAATGGTGCCACATCGCAGTCCGCCAAAAGGTGGCACTAAAGGCTGTCCCGTAATCCCTGGTGGATCAGCGAGCGGCGTCAGATGCGGTCAATCGCAAGGCGGCGGAGCGTCCGAATAGTGGTTCTATTCGGACGTTTCGCCAACGCCGCGAGTGGCCGTAGCTGGCGTCGGGAGCCCGCCAGGGATTGCGGGACAGCCTTTAGGCATGGCACTAGTCCCCAACTCTGCTGCGCCTCAACGATGGGCGGACGGAAGACCCCCGCGACGCGTTTCCTGCCAGGGTGCGTCCGGGGGCGTGGCCACCAGCTTTGGGGAGCTGACGACATTGATCGACCTTACAGAGCGCTTAGTACTCCAGCTGTAGATCGTGATC
>NZ_JAVSCF010000130.1:0-18010 GCF_031932565.1 Streptomyces sp. B1866 | reverse complement strand
CGCAGGCGAGCAGGCGGACGGCCAGGGCCCGCAGGAGCCGGAAGGCGGCCCGCTCGCCGCCCGAGAGCCACGCGCCGCAGACCAGCGCGGCCAGCACGTGGGCGGACCACATGCCGGGCCCGCTCCCGTGCCCGCCGTGCCCGGCCATGGCCAGGGGCGGGCCGCCCGCGGCCGTGTGCGCGAGGTGGGCGTGCCCGCACACCGTCACCGGCGGCATGCCGTGCGCGGACGGCACGGCGGGCGCGGACATCCCGCCGGACGGCGGCAGGCCGCCGGCGTGCGCGGCGTGGACGGCGTGCGCGGCGTGGGCCGCGGCGCGCTGGGCGTGGCCGAAGGCGGCGTGCAGGGCGGTCTGCGCGCCCACGGTCGCGGCGGTGACCAGCAGCGGACCACGCTCCCGGCCGGCCAGGCACCACGCGGCGGCGCCGGTGGCCGCCCACGCGGCGGTGACGGTCCGCCAGGGGACGCCCGCGCCGGACATCACCGCGTGGCCCAGCGCGGCGAGCAGCACGCAGACCGCTGCGAACACCGCGGCCCGCAGCGCCCGCAGCGCGCGCCCCGCCTCCATGAGCCCTCATGGTCGCACCCGGGGGCCACGCGAAGCCTGCCGGGGGCGCGTTGACGGTGTGTGAGGGGCGCACGGGTGTGGCTGCGCGCTACAACTGGCAGGGAGCGGACATCAGGGCTTGTTCCGGGCGATACAGGGGCATCAAACCGGCGGAGAGCGTGCGTACGGCTGGTCCGCCGGCGTGCCCGAGGAGGAGGACCGAACATGGGCGCAGAGCAGTGTCCCGGCTGCGGCGGCGGTCTGCTCGTATCGAACCAGGACGGGTGGAAGATCTGCCACTCGTGCGGCTACCCCTCGCCGCCCGGCGCGGCGCAGCGGCCGGTGTGCGCCGCGCGCGCGGCGGACGCCGCCCGCCCGACGGCCGGTGCGGCGTGACGGGGCAGGACCTGACCTGGTGCGCCCGGGCCCGGACCGCCCCGGCGGCGGTCGGCCGTCCGGCGCGGCCGGTCCGCACCGGACCCGGCCGGACGCGGCCCGACCTCACCTGGGCCGACGTCACCTGAGCCGACCTCACCTGGGTCGGCCTCACTCGGGGCCGACCTGACCTGGCCTCAGCCGACGCGGCCTCGGATACCCGCGGCCGGCCGGAGACTCAGCTGGCGTCCGCCAGGGCGAGGGTGTGCAGCAGTTCGGGCGGGCCCGGCCGGGCGTAGTACCAGCCCTGGGCCGTGTCGCAGCCCAGCTCGCGCAGGTACTCGGCCTGGGTGCCGGTCTCCACGCCCTCGACCGTCACGGTCAGGTCCAGGGTGTGCGCGAGCGAGACGATGCCTTCGACGATCTTGACGTCGACCGGGTCGGCGGGGTCGCGCTGCATGCCGCGCGTGAAGGACCGGTCGAGCTTGAGCGTGCTGACCGGGAGCCTGCGCAGGTACGACAGGTTCGAGTAGCCGGTGCCGAAGTCGTCCAGCGCGATCTCCATGCCGAGGTCGGCGAGCTGGCGCAGCGGCCGCAGGGCGTCCTCGTCGGCGCCGATCAGCGCGT
This sequence comes from Streptomyces sp. B1866, assembly GCF_031932565.1. Lineage (NCBI taxonomy): Bacteria > Bacillati > Actinomycetota > Actinomycetes > Kitasatosporales > Streptomycetaceae > Streptomyces > Streptomyces sp. B1866. The sequence continues at coordinate 16,461 of NZ_JAVSCF010000130.1, read as the reverse complement.
TCTCGGTGACCTCCAGGCACAGCGCGCTGGCGCACAGCCCGGCCTCCTCCAGCACGGCGACCGTGTCCCGCACCAGCGCGGGGTGGCTGAGCTGGCAGGGCGAGAGGTTGACGTTGACGCGCAGGTCGTGGGAGTCGCCCTCGGCGGCGTCCGCCCAGTGGCGGGCCTGCCGGGCGGCCTCCTGGAGGACCCAGCGGCCCAGCGGCACGATCAGGCCGGTGGACTCGGCCAGCGGGATGAACTGGTCGGGGCCGAGGACGCCGTGCACCGGGTGCAGCCAGCGCACCAGCGCCTCGGCGCCGCGCACCCGGCCGTCGGCGAGCCGCACCAGCGGCTGGTACTCGATGAAGAACTCGCCGTTGTCCAGCGCGGCGGGCAGCCCGTTGGTGAGGCTGTGGCGGACGATGGCGCGGGCGATGGAGTCGTCGTCGGCGAGTTCGTAGCGGTTGCCGCCCGCCGACTTGGCCCGGTACATGGAGATGTCGGCGCTGCGCAGCACCTCGGCCTGGCCCAGCTCCCCGGCCCGCCCCTCGACGACGCCGATGCTGGCGCGCACCAGCAGCTCGCGGCCGTCGACGCGCACCGGCTCGGCCAGCGCGGCCAGCATCCGGCGGGCCAGGGCCACCCCGCCGGCGGCCCGCGCCGCGGGTCCGGTGACCAGGCCGACGAACTCGTCGCCGCCGACCCGCGCCAGCAGCTCGTCCGGGCTGCGCAGGCACGCCTGCAGGCGCTCGGCGACGGCGGCGAGCACCTGCTCGCCGACGGTGTGCCCGTAGCCGTCGTTGACGGCGCGGAAGCCGTCGAGGTCCAGATAGCACACGCCGAAGTGCTCGGCGCCGGAGTCGGCGGCCAGCGCCTGGTCCAGCCGTTCGGTGAACAGGGCGCGGTTGGGCAGGCCGGTGAGCGGGTCGTGGGTGGCCTCGTAGCGCAGCCGCTCGCGCAGCAGCCGCCGCTCGGTGACGTCCTGGGTGACGGCCAGCTGGTACTGCGGGGTGCCGGCCGCGTCCCGCAGCAGGCTGACCGTCAGGTCGGTCCACACCACGCTGCCGTCGGGGCGGTACAGGGGCTGCTCCACGCGGAAGTGGTCGCGGCGGCCGGTGACCAGCTCCTGGTACAGCTCGGACAGCTCGGGCGGGCCGTGCGCGCTCAGGCACTCGGCGACGTTGCGGCACTCGTCGAAGTGGGCCGCGCCGCCCAGGATCCGCTCCATGGCCTCGTTGGCGACGACGACCTCGCCGTCGAGCCGGGCGATCCCGACGCCGATGACCGTGCCCTCGAACACCGCGCGGAACCTGGCCTCGCTGGAGTGCAGCGCCTGCTCCGCCTCGCGCCGGGCGTCGAGCGCGGCCCGGGAGGCGGCCGCCTGCTCGGCGCGGGCGCGCTCCCGCAGCTCGCGTACGAATCCGGCCGCGAGCGCGTGCTGGAGCCGGGCGCAGCGGGCCCGGATCTCCTCCTCGGGCATCGGCGGTTCGGGCGCGCAGTAGGGCGCCAGGTGGGTGTCGACCACGCCGAGGACCGGCACCAGGGCCTCGGGCTCGGCGCAGTGCGCGTCCACCAGCGCGGCGCCGACCGCGTCGGCGGCCTGGGCGTCGAAGGGTTCGGACAGCAGGGCGCCGCACAGCAGGCCGGCCAGCGGCAGCAGCCGCGCCTCCAGTTCGGCGAGGGCCAGGGGCGGCTGCACGCTGGGGTGGATCGCCCGGGCCCAGATCGCCGCGAAGCGCCGCAATCGGTGGTCCCCGGCCCGCGTGGCGCCCTGCTGGTCTCTCGGCCCGACCTTTCCCGAACTCATATCGCGTGCCTCACCCCTGCCCGGCCGCCGCGGGCCGTCGCGTTCTCGCCTGCGCCGTCGGCGCCGTCCGGCCGCCCGTACACGTCCTGCACTTCCTCCGCCCTCTTCCGGCTTCTTCCAGCGCCGCCCTGGGGGTCGTCCGCGTCCTCGGGGAAGTGGAGCACGGGGACGAGCGGCACGGCAACCCGCGTCCGTACCGAGATTGTTGATCCTTGTTCGGATCTAAGAGGCCACCGGACCGGGCCGACGGGCGGTGCCGCGGCCCGCGTCGGCCGGGCGCCGCCCGCTGCCCGGCTGCGTGCGGGGCCGCCCGGGGGCGCCGGCCCGGCCGGGTCAGCGCACGCCGACGGACGCGAGCGCGTGCTTCTGAGCCACGCTGAGTTTGGCCGGAAAGTAGAGGTAGCACACGCCGCCGGTGCCGGAGACGACCGCGCCCTGCGCGTTGCGGCGCTTGGTGCGCAGCCAGATGTTCTCCCACTGGCGGCGCTTGTAGACGCGCCGGACGGCGGCGTTGTCGGGCGACGCCGGGTCGTTGGCGATGACATCGCCGTCCGCCGTGAAGCCGATCACCGTCATCAGATGGCCTGAGGTGCCGTAGCCCGCGCCGTCCAGCTCCTCCTTCAGGAAGGACTGAGAGGTGATCAGCGGAATGCCCGCGGCGACCAGGCGCTCGGCGTCACGCAGCGAGCCGAGCCGGGTCACCACGCCCTGCAGGCCGTGGTACGTGGCGGCGTAGGCGGCGTTGAACGGCCAGTTGCCGCAGCCCTTGTACTGGTAGTCGTAGGTCTGGCGGGCGGCGTGGCACACCTGCGGGTCGGCGTAGCCGGGGTCGACCCAGGCCAGGTCCTCGGCGCTGGGCCGGCGGCCCCAGTACTCGATGACCATCTGCGAGGAGGCGGGGCTGCACCAGGCCTCGCCGCCGCCGTCGTACTGCGGGTACTGGCCGTCGTGGATGTCCTGCGAGTAGCGCGGTACGAGCAGTTCGCGGCCCGCGCCCGCGCCCGGCGCGCTGGCGGGCACCTCGAAGCGGTCCGGGATGTCGGAGCCCATGGCGCCCACGCGCCACACGGTGGGCGTGGCCGTGCCGCCCCGCCGGCGGTACAGGGTCAGCCGCAGCCGGTAGGAGACCATCCGCAGGCCGGTCGCGGGCGCGTCGACGGCGACGGTGTCGGTGGAGACGGCGGTCTTCCCGTCGCCCTGGCCGTCGACGGAGGTGCGCCGGACGGCGGCGCCGCTGTCGTCGGACGTCCAGCGGCCCAGCACGTACCAGGGCGAGTCGGTGCCGTCGGTGTAGGCGGCGCGCAGCTCGACCTGGATCCAGGTGCCGGGCGGGGTACGGGCGCTCCAGGAGGCGATGGCCTCGGTGGCGGGCACCCGCAGGGTGTGCTCCGGGGAGGTCCAGGTCCCGTAATCCCAGGAGGCGGTGGTGCCGGTGTGCGGGTCGGTGTAGTCGACCGCGCCGACCGGGCGCGCCAGGCGCACGCCGGGCCGCGGGCCGCCCTCGGCGCGGACGCCCGCGCCGGCGCCGCGGTGCCAGTCGGCGTACGTGCTCCAGCCGTGGTAGTCCACGGGGCTCCCGGGAGGCTTTCGGGGCGGACGGGTGGCGGCTCCGGCGGGAGCGGCGGTCGCGGCGACGGCCGCGCCGAGGGCGGCCGCGAGCAGGGTGCGGCGGGGCGGGCGGACGGATCTGGTCATGGCGGTGTCCCCCAGTCGTGGTCGGCGGTCGGGGCGGCGCGGCGGTCGGTACGTGGCTGCGGCAGGTGCCTAACTATGGCTGGTGGCCGGGGCCGCAGGCCAGTGATTCCCGCCGCGGCTCGCCGTCAATATTGGCGTGGACCACTGGCGGAGGCCGGGCGGCGCGCGGGGCGCACGCCGGGCGGGACGCCGGGGCCGTAAGCCGGGGGGACGGCCACCGCCCGCTCCCTGGGCGCCGCCGCCCCGCCGCCGGGAGCGGCACGAGGCTCGGCGGGACGGCCTTCGCCGGGCACCCGTCGGCGGCGCTCGGCGGCGCCCGGTGCCCTACCCTGGCGACCCGGCCTCGCACGGCGGGCCGACGCCGACGGGCTGATACCGCAGCGGCCGGTGGGGTATGCGGTGCTCGTGGGGCGGGCGCGGTCGCCGGGTCGGACGGGAGGGTTCACGGTCCGTGACGGACGACCCGGCGACGACCCCAGCACGGAGCCGAGCATTCCGCCCGGGGCGTGACAAGCGTCCTAAGGCGGCTTGACCCGGGGCCATACAGGATTTACGTTCTCAATGTGTGACTCGTACGAGTCGCCCGACAGCGCGGAGCCCCCGGTTGTTCCCCCGTGACCGGGGGCTCCGTCCTGCCCCGCCCCCCGGCCGCCCATCCGGCATGCGCGCGTCTGCCCCCGTTCAGTGGCTTATGCACCCCTTACGTTCGGTCACCACGGCGTCGGCTCCGCGCGCCCCCCGTGCGCCCTGCACGCACCCGCCCCGAGCCCCCGGGTCCCGTACGAACAGCAGTGCGGCACCCTCGGTTCATGCCGCCTGCGCAGGTACGATCGACAAGGGGCGGCACGCCCCAGCGGCTAGCTTCATGGGGCAGGGTTTGTTGGGGGACGTGATGGATTTCGGCACCCAGGGCTCGCACGCCCCGGCCGACCTCGCCTGGCTGCGCGCCGTCGACGCCTACACCGTGGGGGCGTACGCGCAGGCCGAGGACGAGTTCCGGGCCGCGGTGCGGCACGATCCTGGCATGGCCGACGCGTGGCTGGGCCTGCACGCGCTGCGCGCCGACACCGCCACCGCGCTGCTGCGGATGTACCGGCACCGCGACCGCTTCGGCGAGCAGCGCGCCCGGCACCGACGCACCCTCAACTCCTGGTACTGGCTCGGCTGGTGGGTGCAGCCGGTGCTGGAGACCGGCCGCGACCTGCTGCTCGCCCACGCCTCGCACTGGCTCGACAGCCGCCACGTCCCCGAGCTGGACCGGGCGCTGGCCGCCTGCCCGCCGGTGGAGGCCGACCCGCAGGCGCGGTTCCTGCACGCCTGCCGCGCCTACCTGGTCAAGGACTGGGACCAGCTGGTCCGGCACACCGAGCCGCTGCTGGAGGACGCCTTACTGGGCATCGAGGCGGGCCTGTTCGCCGGCATGGCCCGGGTCCGCCTGGAGATGTACGGGCAGGCCGAGCCGCTGCTGGCCGCCGCCCTGATGCGCTGCCGCAGTGAGCAGCCGCAGCGCAAGGAGCTGCGCTACTGGCTGGCGCGCGCCCACGAGGGCACCGGCCGCACCGCCGCCGCGCTGCCGCTGTACCGGGCCGTGCACCGCATCGACCCGACGTTCATGGACACCGCCGCGCGGCTGGCGGCGATCGCGGAGGGGGACGGGCTCGACGAGCCCGCCGACCTGGCCGCGGTGTCGCTGGCCGGATTCGGCGCCCAGGACGCCGTGGACGCCCGGGACGGCGCCGCCGCCGACCCCGATCCGCTGCCCGCGGCCGACCCGGACCCGGCGCGCGACCCGCGCGGCCCCGGCGCCGACCCGGCCGTGCCGCTGGGCATGGCGCCCGTGATGGGCGCCGACGGGCCGCGCGAGCGGACCACCGTGCCCGTGCAGCCGGGCCCCTCCGACCCGGCGCTGCTGGAGAGCGCGCTGAAGGAGCTGGAGCGCATGGTCGGCCTGGAGCCGGTCAAGCGCCAGGTGCGGGCGCTGTCGGCGCAGCTGCACATGGCCCGGCTGCGGGCCGGCCAGGGCCTGCCCGTGCAGCCGCCGAAGCGGCACTTCGTCTTCTCCGGCCCGTCCGGGACGGGCAAGACCACGGTCGCGCGCATCCTCGGCCGCGTGTTCTACGCGCTGGGACTGCTCGGCGGCGACCACCTGGTGGAGGCCGGCCGCGCCGACCTGGTCGGCGAGTACCTGGGCCAGACCGCGGTGAAGGCCAACGAGCTGATCGACTCGGCGCTGGGCGGGGTGCTGTTCGTGGACGAGGCGTACAGCCTGTCCAACTCCGGCTACACCAAGGGCGACGCGTACGGCGACGAGGCCCTTCAGGTGCTGCTCAAGCGCGCCGAGGACAACCGGGACCGGCTCGTGGTCATCCTCGCGGGCTACCCGGAGGGCATGGACCGGCTGCTGGCCGCCAACCCCGGCCTCAGCTCGCGGTTCACGACGCGCGTCGACTTCCCCAGCTACCGGCCGCTGGAGCTGACCCGGATAGGCGAGGTGCTGGCCGGGGAGAACGGCGACGTGTGGGACGAGGAGGCCGTCGACGAGCTGCGCAGCATCAGCGGGCACGTGGTCGCCCAGGGCTGGGTGGACGAGCTGGGCAACGGCCGCTTCCTGCGCACGCTGTACGAGAAGAGCTGCGCCTACCGCGACCTCAGGCTGTCCACCTGGACCGGCACGCCGTCCCGGGAGGACCTGGCCACGCTGCGGCTGCCGGACCTGATGCAGGCCTACGGCGAGGTCCTGTCGGGCCGCGGCCCGATGGACCGCGACCCGAAGGACCCGCCGCTGCCGTAGGACCCCGGCCGGCGGGGGCGTCAGGTGACGGAGACGGGCACCGACTCCGCCGCGCCCTCGGCGGGCGGCGACGGCGGCCCGGAGCGCTGCCGGGACCGCACGGCCGTGCGGTGGGAGGGGTCGCGCACCTCGCCCACCAGCTTCTCCAGCACGTCCTCCAGGGCCACCAGGCCCAGCACCCGGCCCGAGGCGTCGGCCACGGCCGCCAGGTGCGCGGCCGCGCGGCGCATGGCGGTCAGCGCGTCGTCCAGGGGCAGCTCGGCGCGCAGCGTGCCGATCGGCCGCCACACGTGCCGGGGCACCGGCCGCTCCCGCTCCTCCAGGTCCAGGACGTCCTTGACGTGCAGGTAGCCCAGGAAGGCGCCGCCGGGCTCGCGCACCGGGAACCGCGAGTAGCCGGTGCGCACGGTCAGCTCCTCGATGCGGCGGGGGGTGACCTCCGGGCCGACGGTGACCAGCCCGGCCGGGTCCAGCAGCACGTCCGTGACCGGCCGGCTGCCCAGCTCCAGGGCGTCGGCCAGCCGCTCGTGCTCGCCGGGGTCGAGCAGCCCGGCCTGCCGGGAGTCCTCCACCAGGTGGGTCAGCTGCTCGCTGGTGAACACGGCCTCGACCTCGTCCTTGGGCTCGACGCGGAACAGCCGCAGCACCACCCGCGCGCACGCGCCGAGCAGCGCGGTGACCGGGCGGCACAGCCCCGCGAAGGCCACCAGGCCGGGCGCCAGCCACAGCGCGGTCCTCTCCGGCGCGGCCATGGCCAGGTTCTTGGGCACCATCTCGCCGATGACCAGGTGCAGGCACACCACGACGGCGAGCGCGATGGCGTAGCCGAGGGGGTGCACCAGCTGCTCGGGCAGGTGCACGGCGTGGAAGCCCGGTTCCAGCAGGTGGGCGACGGTCGGCTCGGCCACCGCGCCCAGCGTCAGCGAGCAGACGGTGATGCCGAACTGCGCGGCCGCCATCATCTGCGGCAGGTTCTCCAGGCCGGTCAGCACGGTACGGGCGCGGGCCGAGCCCTCGGCCGCGCGCGGCTCGATCTGGCTGCGGCGCACGGACACCAGCGCGAACTCGGCGCCGACGAAGAAGCCGTTGGCCAGCACCAGCAGGGCGGCGAACAGGAGTTGGACGGCGGTCATCGCCCGTCCTCGGCAGCCGGGGCGGCCTGCGCGGCGCGGACGATCCGCACCCGCTCGGCACGGTGGTGGCCCACCTGCCGGACGGTCAGCTTCCAGCCCGGCAGGCGCACGGTGTCGCCGGGGGCGGGGATGCGGGCCAGGCGGTCGGCGACCAGCCCGGCGACCGTCTCGTACGGGCCGTCCGGGACCTGGAGCCCGATGGCGCGCAGCGCGTCGACCCGGCAGCCGCCGTCCGCGTCCCAGGCGGGGCGGCCGTCGTCGTCGGCGGCGGCCGGAAGGAGGTCGGGGGTGTCGGCGGCCTCGTCGTCGTGCTCGTCGCGGACCTCGCCGACCAGCTCCTCGACGATGTCCTCCAGCGTGACGACGCCCGCCGTGCCGCCGTACTCGTCCACGACGACGGCTATGGGCTGCTCGCTGCGCAGCCGCTCCAGCAGCCGCTCCACCGGCAGCGTCTCCGGCACCAGCAGCGGCGGCTGGGCGATGCCCCCGGCGGGGGTGCGCAGCCGCTCGGCGGCGGGCACCGCGAGGGCGTCCTTCAGGTGCACCATGCCGATCACCTCGTCCAGCCGGTCGCGGTACACCGGGAAGCGGGACAGGCCGGTGGCGCGGGTCAGGTTCAGGACGTCCTCGGCGGTGGCCGTGGACTGCAGGGCGCTGACCCGCACCCGGGGGGTCATCACCTGCTGCGCCGTCAGCCCGCCCAGCGACAGGGTGCGCACGAACAGGTCGGCGGTGTCCTGCTCGATCGCCCCGGCCCGCGCCGAGTGCCGGGCCAGCGAGACCAGTTCGCCGGGGGTGCGGGCCGAGGCCAGCTCCTCGGCCGGCTCCACGCCCAGGGCCCGTACGAGGCGGTTGGCGACCGCGTTGAGCAGGGCGATGACGGGGCGGAAGAAGCGGGAGAAGGCGGCCTGCGGCCCGGCGACGAACCGCGCCACGTGCAGCGGCCGGGAGACCGCCCAGTTCTTGGGCACGAGTTCGCCGACGACCATCTGGACGGCGGAGGCCACCAGCATGCCGACGACGACGGCCAGCCCGGAGACGGCTCCGGAGGGCAGGCCGGTGGCGGTCAGCGGGCCGCGCAGCAGGGCGGCGAGCGCGGGCTCGGCCAGCATGCCGACCACCAGGGAGGTGATGGTGATGCCGAGCTGGGTGCCGGAGAGCTGGAAGGACAGCTCCCGCAGCGCCGCCACGACGCCGCGGGCGCGGCGGTCGCCCGCGGCGGCGGCCCGCTCGGCGTCCGGCCGCTCGACGGTGACCAGGCCGAACTCGGCGGCCACGAAGAAGCCGTTGGCCAGGATCAGAAGGCAGGCTGCCGCGAGCGGCAGAAGGGTCACGGTGACGCTCATGCCGCCGCCTCCGCGTGCAGCGCGGGAGGGGCGGCGGGGGTACTACAGGACGGTCCGTCCATCGCCGGAGGGAGTCACTCCTCGGGTCGCAGGGGGCCCGGCAGCGGGGGCGGCGGGCAGGGGCGCGGGAGCGGCCCTGAGCACCAGGGTAATCAAGGAACCCCGGGTGACGGCAGGGCCGTCAGCGCGGCCGCGACCCGCTGCCGTACTCATCGGCGAGCGCGCGCAGGGTTCGCGCGTCGCCGATCGCGCGGGCCCTGGCGATGCCGGGCTGGATGCCCATGGCCGGCAGGGTGGTGCCGTCGGACAGGTCCAGGTACACCCACGGGTCGCCCGGCCGCAGGTTGACGCGCAGCACCTCGGCCCAGGCCAGCCGCCGCCGGGTGGTGAGGTTGACCACGGTCAGGCCCTGCCGGTCGGCGACCACCCTGGGGCGGGCCAGCAGCGCCAGGACGCCCAGGAAGACCAGGCCGGTCAGCGCGAAGGTGGCCTTCTCCCCGGGGCCGAGCTGCGGCAGCGCCAGGCCGGCCCCGGTGACGGCCGCGGCGGCCAGCACGCCGACGGTCAGCAGGACGGCCCGGGTGCGGGCGGGCCGGAAGGTGACCGGGAGGCGGGGCAGGTCCGCGCGCGCGGCCGGCTCCGGTGCGGCGCCGCTCACAGCCGGCAGGCGTGGATGCCGGTGGTGAGGATGGCCCGCGCGCCCAGCTCGTACAGCTCGTCCATGATCCGCTGGGCGTCCCTGGTGGGCACCATCGAGCGGACGGCCACCCAGCCCTCGCGGTGCAGCGGGGAGACGGTGGGCGACTGGAGGCCCGGGGTGAGGGCGACGGCGCGCTCGACGTGCTCGCCGCGGATGTCGTAGTCCATCATCACGTACCGCCGGGCGACCAGCACGCCCTGCATGCGGCGCAGGAACTGCTGCACCTTGGGGTCGCCGGCGCTCTCCCCGGTGCGGCGCACCACGATCGCCTCGGACTGCAGTATCGGCTCGCCGATGACCTCCAGGCCCGCGTTGCGCAGCGTGGTGCCGGTCTCCACCACGTCCGCGATGACCTCGGCCACGCCCAGCTCGATGGCGGTCTCCACGGCGCCGTCCAGGTGCACCACGGCGGCGTCCACGCCGTGGTCGGCGAGGTGCTTGGTGACCAGGCCGGGGAAGGACGTGGCGACCGTCATACCGCCCAGGTCCGCCACGCCGCGGGCCGTGCCGGGCCGGGTCGCGTAGTGGAAGGTGGAGGCGGCGAAGCCGAGCTGCATGATCTCCTCGGCCTGGGAGCCGGAGTCCAGCAGCAGGTCGCGGCCGGTGATGCCGAGGTCCAGGCGGCCGGAGCCGACGTAGACGGCGATGTCGCGCGGGCGCAGGAAGAAGAACTCCACCCCGTTCTCCGAGTCGACCAGCACCAGCTCCCTGCGGTCCTTGCGCTGCCGGTAGCCCGCCTCATGGAGCATCTCCGCCGCAGGCTCGGACAGTGAACCCTTGTTGGGGACGGCGATGCGCAGCATGGGGCTTCCTTCGTGCGATGCGGTGCGGTGCTGACGGGCGGATGCTCCGGGGCGGAGCGGTGGCGGGGCTTGGGGACGTACGGCGGGGCCGCGGTTCACAGGTGGGCGTAGACGTCCTCCAGGGTGATGCCGCGGGCGACCATCATCACCTGAAGGTGGTACAGCAGCTGGGAGATCTCCTCGGCGGTGCGGTCGGCGCCCTCGTACTCGGCGGCCATCCACACCTCGGCGGCCTCCTCGACGACCTTCTTCCCGATCGCGTGCACCCCCTTGCCCACCAGTTCGGCGGTGCGGGAGGTCGCGGGGTCGCCGGCGGCCGCCTTGCGGCTCAGCTCGGCGAACAGCTCCTCGAACGTCTTGGAGCCCTCCCGGCGCGCGGGAGCGGTGGATGTGTTGTCGGCCATGGTGGTCCTAGCCTACGCGGTCCCCCGCCGCGTCCTCCCCCGCCCGCCGGACCCGCCCGCCGGACCCGGCCGACCACCGCGCAGCCCGGTGGCGGCGCGTACGGCGGGCGCGGCGGGACGCGGGCGGCGGCCTCAGCGCGCCGCGGCGGGCGCGGAGCGCAGCGCGACGGCGGTGGCCACGGCCGCGGTGACCGCCTCGTAGCCCTTGTCCTCGCGGGAGCCGGCCAGACCGGCCCGGTCCACGGCCTGCTCCTCGGTGTCGCAGGTCAGCACGCCGAAGCCGACGGGCACGCCGGTGTCCAGGCCGACCTGCGTGAGCCCCTGGGTGACGCCCTGGCAGACGTAGTCGAAGTGGGGCGTGCCGCCGCGGATGACGACGCCGAGGGCGACGACCGCGTCGTAGCCGCGGGCCGCCAGCACCTTCGCGGCGACCGGCAGCTCGAAGCTGCCCGGCACGCGCAGCACGGGGGGCTCGGGGAGCTTGAGGTCCCGGGCGGCCCGCAGGGCGCCGTCCACCAGCCCGTCCATCACCTTCTGGTGCCACTGCGCGGCCACCACGGCCACGCGCAGGTCGCCGCTGTCCGCCACGGACAGCTCGGGCGCTCCCTTGCCGCTCACGTACGTCACTCCTTGTCGCTGTTCTCTGGTGGGTCCGGCGCCGGTCCGGCCCGGCCCGCGCGGCCGGTACGGCTCGGCAGGCCGCCCGGCGGCCCGGGCCGCTAGTGGTTGCCGCAGGCGGACACCGGCTCGGCGAGCTCGGTGTCCAGCCACGGCAGGTCGTGGCCCATCCGGTCCCGCTTGGTGCGCAGGTAGCGCAGGTTGTGCTCGCCGACCTGCGCGGGCACCGGCTCGCGCCCCACGACGCGCAGCCCGTGCCGCATCAGGGCGGCGGTCTTCTCGGGGTTGTTGGTCATCAGGCGCACCGAGCGCACGCCCAGGTCGGCGAGGATCTGGGCGCCCGCGGCGTAGTCGCGCGCGTCGGCGGGCAGGCCGAGCTCCAGGTTGGCGTCCAGGGTGTCCCGGCCCCGCTCCTGCAACTCGTACGCGCGCAGCTTGGACAGCAGGCCGATGCCCCGCCCCTCGTGGCCGCGCAGGTAGAGCACCACGCCGCGGCCCTCGGCGGTGACCCGCTCCATGGCGGCGTGCAGCTGCGGCCCGCAGTCGCAGCGCAGCGAGTGCAGGACGTCGCCGGTCAGGCACTCGGAGTGGACGCGCACCAGCACGTTCTCCCCGTCGCCGAGGTCGCCCCGCACGAGCGCCAGGTGCTCGCCCCCGTCGGCGGTCGACCGGTAGCCGTACGCGCGGAACTCGCCGTGCGCGGTGGGCAGCCGGGTCGCCGCCTCGCGCCGCACGGTGGGCTCGGCGGCCCTGCGGTAGGCGATCAGGTCCTCGATGGAGATGATCGCCAGGCCGTGCCGGCGGGCGAAGGCGACCAGCTCGGGCAGCCGCAGCATCGTTCCGTCGGGGCCGGCGATCTCCACGATCGCGGCGGCCGGCCGCAGCCCGGCGAGCCGGGCCAGGTCCACGCCGGCCTCGGTGTGGCCGGGGCGGGTCAGCACCCCGCCGGGGCGGGCGCGCAGCGGGAAGACGTGGCCCGGGCGCGCGAAGTCGCCGGGCACGGAGCGGGCGTCGGCCAGCAGCCGCAGGGTGGTGGACCGGTCGGAGGCGGAGATGCCGGTCGTCACGCCGTAGGTGGCGGTGGCGTCGACGGAGACGGTGAAGGCCGTGCTCATGGACTCGGAGTTGTCCTCGACCATCTGCGGCAGGCGCAGCCGGTCCAGGTCGTCGCTCTCCATGGGCGCGCAGATCAGCCCGCGGCACTCGCTCATCATGAAGGCGACGATCTCCGGGGTGGCCTTCTCCGCGGCCACCACCAGGTCGCCCTCGTTCTCCCGGCTCTCGTCGTCCACGACGACGACCGGGCGGCCCGCGGCGATATCGTCGATGGCCCGCTCGACGGGGTCGAGGGCCAGCTCGTCGGGCCACACGTCGGCGTCCGTGAGGCCCGCGACGCTGTCCAGCGCGGTCACCACCCGGTGCCCGGCGTCCGCCTCCGTCCGGGGCCGCAGGGGTACGGCCCGGGCCGGGCGGGTGGTGGGCTGGTGGGCGGCCCGGCGCGGACCGCCGGTCTGGTCGGCGGAGATCATGCGGCGTCCTTGGGGTCGGTGGCGGAGGAGGCTGCCGCGGGGGGCTCCGCGGCGGGGGCGGCGGCCGGTGCGGTGCGTGCGGCGGCGGCCGGTGCGGCGGGCCGCAGCATGCGCTCGACGTACTTGGCCAGGACGTCCACTTCGAGGTTGACCGGGTCGCCGGGCCGCAGCGCGCCGAGGGTGGTGAGGGCGAGGGTGGTCGGGATGAGGCTGACGGTGAAGAAGTCGTCGCCCACGCCGACGACGGTGAGGCTGACGCCGTCGACGGTGATGGAGCCCTTCTCCGCCACGTAGCGGCTCAGCTCCAGCGGCAGGGAGACGGTGACGACCTCCCAGTGCTCGGAGGGCTCGCGGGACAGGATCGTGCCGGTGCCGTCGACGTGGCCCTGCACGATGTGCCCGCCGAGCCGCCCGCCGGCGGGCACCGCCCGCTCCAGGTTGACCCGGGCGCCGGGGCGCAGCGTCCCCAGGCCGGAGCGCTTGAGGGTCTCGGCCATGACGTCCGCGGTGAACTCGTCCCCGGCCGCCTCCACGACCGTCAGGCACACGCCGTTGACGGCTATCGAGTCGCCGTGCCGGGCGTCGGCGGTGACCAGCGGGCCGCGCAGCCGGAACCGACAGGCGTCGCCGAGGTCTTCCACGGCCGCGACCTCACCCAGCTCTTCGACGATTCCGGTGAACACTTCAGCTCTCCTCCGTGGCGGTGGGAGTGGCGGTGGGAACGGCGGTCAGCCGCAGGTCGGGGCCGAGCCGCGCGGTGTCGGTCACCCGCAGCCGCAGGCCCTGCGCGAGGGTGGCGACCCCGGCCGGCCCGAGGGCGGCGGGGCCGTCGCCGAGCAGGACGGGGGCGAGGTAGCCGACGACCCGGTCGACCAGGCCGGCGGCGAGGAACGCCCCGGCGAGCGTGGGCCCGCCCTCCAGCAGCACCGAGCGCACGCCGCGCTCGTACAGGGCGGCGAGCAGGGCGGCGAGGTCCAGGCCGCGGCCGCCGGCGGCGCGCGGCAGCCGCAGCACCGCGGCGCGTCCGGCGAGGTGGCCGGCCGCGCCGGCGTCCCGGGCGACCGCGACCAGGGTGGGCGCGGCGCCGTCCAGGACGCGGGCGCCGGGCTTGACGGCGGTGGCGGCGGTGTCCACCACGACGCGCAGCGGCTGGGCCGCGCCGGGCACGTCCCGTACGGCGAGGTGGGGATCGTCCGCGCGGGCGGTGCCGGAGCCGACGACGACGGCGTCGGCCTCGGCGCGCAGCCGGTGCACGTCGGCGCGGGCGGCGGGCGAGGTGATCCAGCGGCTGGTGCCGTCGGCGGCGGCGCTGCGGCCGTCCAGCGTGGCCGCGTACTTCCACAGCACGAACGGGCGGCGGCGGCGCACGGACGTCAGCCAGGCCGCGTTGCCCGCCGCGGCCTCGTCGGCGAGCAGGCCGCCCGCCACCTCGACGCCGGCCGCGGCGAGGACGGCCGCGCCGCCCGCGGCGGCCGGCGTCGGATCGGCGACGGCGTAGACGACGCGGGCGACGCCGGCGTCGAGGAGGGCCTGGGCGCAGGGGCCCGTGCGGCCGGTGTGGGCGCAGGGTTCGAGGGTGACGACGGCGGTGCCGCCGCGCGCCCGGGGGCCCGCCGCGCGCAGCGCGTGGACCTCGGCGTGCGGGCCGCCCGCCCGCTGGTGCCAGCCCTCGCCGGCCGTCTCGCCCGCGGCGTCCAGGACGACGCAGCCCACGACCGGGTTGGGGCTGGTGTGGCCGAGGCCGCGCGCGGCGAGCGCGACGGCGCGGCGCATCGCCTGGGCTTCGGCTGCGGTGGCCACCGGGTCCTCCTGCCACTGGGGCGCGGACTCCGGGGCTGGCTGGGACACCTGAGCGGGAACGCCACTGCCGGGAGCGCCGGGGACCGTACGGACCAGGCCACCCCGCGGGGAGGCCGCCGACGGCGGCGCACCGGTGTGCCACCCGCCGCGCACTGCCTCCCATCCGGACTTTCACCGTCGGTCCAGGAATTCCACCTGGTCAACCGGCCGCTGGCGGCGGACGGGTCGCGGACTATAACCGCCGGTTCGGATTTTCACCGACCCCGGAGTGCGCTGACGTCACTGGTACGGGCCCAGTGTGCCACGGCGGACGGGGCCCGGAGGGCGCCCCGCCCCTGTGTCCTCGCTCACCCGCGGGGCGGCCGGGCCGGTCCGTACGGGCTCGTACGGACCCGGTGCGCGCGGCGGCGGGCGGGGTGCCGGTGGCCGGGCCGTTCCTGGATAGTGGCCGGAAGCGGGCGTGCGCGCCNCCGGTGGCCGGGCCGTTCCTGGATAGTGGCCGGAAGCGGGCGTGCGCGCCGAGCCGCGCGGGAGGAGCCGCGCGGGAGGAGCCGCGCGGGAGGAGCCGCGCGGGAGGAGCCGCGCGGGAGGGGACGGAGGCACGGGCATGGACGGCGGCGGACAGCCGGGGAGGGGCCGGGCGCGGCCGGCGGTCGCCGCGGTGTTCGCCGTGCACGGCGCGGTCACCGGCGGCTTCGCCGCGCGGGTGCCGTGGGTGCAGGACCACGCGGGGCTCGGCGCCGGGCAGCTCGGCCTGGCGCTCGCCTTCCCGGCGGTCGGCGCGGCGGCCGCGATGCCGCTGGCCGGGCGGATCAGCCACCGCTTCGGCGCCCGCCGCGCGCTGCGCGGCCTGCTCGTCCTGTGGTGCGCGGCGGGGGCGCTGCCCGCGCTGAGCCCGGGTCTGGCCGTGCTGTGCGGCGCGCTGTTCGTCTACGGCGCCACGGCGGGCATGGCCGACGTGGCGATGAACGCCCTGGGCGTGGAGACCGAGGAGCGCCTGGGCCGCTCGGTGATGTCCGGGCTGCACGGCATGTGGAGCGCGGGCGCGCTGCTCGGGGCGGGGGTGGGCACGGCGGCGGCGCACGCGGGCACGGACGCCCGCTGGCACCTGGCCGGCGCGGCGGCCGTGCTGGCGGTGCTCGGCGCGGCGGCCTGCCGGTGGGTCCTGGACCCGCCGGCCGCCGGCGGCGAGCCGCCGCCGCACTTCGCCCTGCCGCCGCGCTCGGCGCTGCTGATCGGCGCGGTGGGCTTCTGCGCGGTGTTCGCCGAGGGGGCGAGCCTGGACTGGTCGGCGGTCTACCTGCGGGAGGCGCTGGGGGCCTCGCCGGGCCTGGCCGCCGGGTGCGCGGCGGCCTTCTCCTGCGCGATGGCCGCGGCCCGGTTCGCGGGGGACGCGGTGGTGGGCCGGTTCGGCCCGGTGGCGACGGTGCGGGCGGGCGGGGTGTCGGCGACGGCGGGCGGCCTGCTGGTGGTCACGGCGCCGGGCCCGGCCCAGGCCGTCGCCGGGTTCGGCCTGCTGGGACTCGGGGTGGCCGTCGTGGTGCCGCTGGCCTTCGCCGCGGCCGGGCGGCGCGGGCCGGCCCCGGCCCAGTCGATCGCGGGGGTGGCCACCGTCACGTACACCTCGGGCCTGGTGGCGCCGGCCGCGATCGGCTCGATCGCCGACGCCACGTCGCTGACCGCGTCCTTCGGCCTGGTCACCGCGCTGTGCCTGGGACTGGTCGCGGGCGCGGGCGTGCTGCGCGGGCCGGACGGCGCGGCCCGGGGCGGCGGCCGGGAGGCGGCCGGGGCGGCAGCCCGGGAGGCGGAGCGCTCCTGACCGGCGGCCGCCGCCGACCGGCCCGGCCGCCGCC